>NZ_JAIVPF010000044.1:0-7631 GCF_053528595.1 Leucobacter sp.
CGGTCTACGGACTGGTCGCGCGCCGCTTCGCGCCGCAGCTCGCGCGCTCCGCCTGGGCGCCGTGGCTCGTCCTGCTCCCGATCGGCGTCGTCGCGTGGGCGCTCGTCCATGCCTCGGGCGTCCACGCCACCATCGCGGGGGTGCTGCTGGCCTTCACCGTGCCGGTCTCCGGGCGGGGCGGCACCCAGCTCGCCGAGGTCTTCGAGCACCGCTTCCGCCCCCTCTCGAGCGGCATCGCCGTGCCGGTGTTCGCCTTCTTCGCCGCCGGCGTCGCCGTGGGCGGGGAGTCGCGCTTCCCGTTCGACCCCATCGCGCTCGGCGTCATGGCCGGGCTCGTGATCGGCAAGCCGCTCGGGATCTCGCTCACCACCTGGCTGCTGACGCGGTTCACCCGGGCCGAGCTCGATCCCGCGGTGCGCTGGCGCGAGCTCGTCGGGGTCGGCGCGCTCGCGGGCGTGGGCTTCACGGTGTCGCTGCTCGTCACGGAGCTGAGCTTCTCGAACCCGGCCGACGCGGACACCGCGCGCCTCGCCGTGATGGCGGGATCGCTGCTCGCCGTGGTCGTCGCCTCGGCGCTACTCGTGCGCCGGCGGCGCTGAGCGGCCGGATCGGCCCGGGGCGATCCCGCTCGGAGCACGAGCGCCACGCCCGAGCAGCACCGGTCGATTTTTGCTGCCGGCCCGAGCCGTGTTAGAGTATTCCTCGTTGCTCAGCGAGTAGCAGGCGCCTTTAGCTCAGTTGGTAGAGCAGCTGACTCTTAATCAGCGGGTCCACGGTTCGAGCCCGTGAGGGCGCACGCATCTCGAAAGGCCCGGCACGACGTGTCGGGCCTTTCGCGTACCCGGGGGTTCCGTTCACCTCCGGTTCAGTTCCGATCCAGGAAGCCGAGGCCGATGACCCAGCAGCTCCCCGCCCCCTCCGCAGACCTCGCGTTCGCGCTCGAACTCGCGGAGCTGGCCGACGGCATCTCGCTCCCCCGCTTCCGCTCCGCCGACCTCGCGATCGAGACGAAGCCCGACCGCACCTTCGTCACCGACGCGGACCAGGCGGTCGAGGCCGCGATCCGCGCGCGCATCGCTGCAGATCGCCCGGAGGACGGCTTCTTCGGAGAGGAGTCGGGGCGCGAGGATCGCGGCTCGCGCCGCTGGATCATCGACCCCATCGACGGCACCGCCAACTTCCTGCGCGGCGTGCCCAACTGGGCCACGCTCATCGCGCTCGAGGTGGACGGCGTCCCCACCGTGGGCGTGGTCTCGGCTCCCGCATTCGGCGCGCGCTGGTGGGCCGAGACCGGCGGCGGCTCCTGGGGCCGGCGCGACGAGGAGCAGCCGCGCCGCCTGCAGGTGTCGGGCGTGCGCGAGCTCGAGCACGCCTCCCTCAGCTTCCAGAGCATCGAGCAGTGGGATCTGGCGGGCTACCTCGATCCGCTCATCGCACTCACCCGGGCGGTCTGGCGCGACCGCGCCTACGGCGACATGTGGTCGTACATGCTGCTGGCCGAGGGGCTCGTCGACATCGTCGCCGAGTTCGACGTGAAGGCGTACGATCTCGCCGCGCTCGTGCCGATCGTGCGCGAGGCGGGCGGCCGCTTCACCGACATCGACGGCTCGGAGAGCGCCTGGAACGGCAGCTCGCTCGCGACGAACGGCGCGCTGCACGAAGCGGTGCGCGAGACGATCTCGGCGTCCCTGGGGCGCTGACGTGGCGCCGGAGACCCCTCGTCCCACGCGTCCGGCGGCCGTCGCGCTCGCGGCGGCCTGCGATGCCCTGCTCGTACTCCTGTTCGCCGGACTCGGGCGCAGCGAGCACGACCGCGCGGCGACCGCGGCGGGGCTCTTCGAGACCGCCTGGCCGTTCCTGGCGGGGCTCGCGATCGCCTGGCTCGCGGCCATGGCGTGGAGGCGCCCGCTCGCCGTCGTGCGCTCCGGCATCCCGCTCTGGGTCGGCACCGTGGCCGTCGGCATGCTGCTCCGCGCGCTCACGGGCGCGGGCACCGCACTGCCGTTCGTGATCGTCGCCGCGGTGACGCTCGGCGCGTTCCTGCTCGGCTGGCGCGCGCTCGCCGCGCTGATCGCGAGACTCCGCCGCGCGTAACCGGGACGCGGGGCGGAGTCTCCGCGCGGAGGTCAGTCCGCGAGCTTCGCGAGCATCTGCGCCGCGCGGTTCGAGAAGCCCCACTCGTTGTCGTACCAGGCCACGACCTTCACGTACCGGCCGTCGACCTGGGTGAGATCGGAGTCGAAGATCGACGAGTACGGGTTGCCGACGATGTCGGAGGACACCAGCGGATCCTCGGAGTACTGCAGCACACCCTTGAGCGGCCCCTCTGCGGCGGCGTTCCGGTAGGCGGAGAGCACCTCGTCGAGGGTCACCTCGCGCGACACGGTCGCGTTGAGCTCGACGATGGAGCCGACGGGCACGGGCACCCGGATCGACGTGCCCTCGAGCTTGCCGTCGAGCTGCGGCAGCACGAGGCCGATCGCCTTCGCGGCCCCGGTGGTGGTGGGCACGATGTTCAGGGCGGCGGCGCGGGCGCGGCGGGGATCACCGTGCGGACCGTCGATGAGGTTCTGATCCTGCGTGTACGCGTGCACGGTGGTCATGAAGCCGTGCTCCACGCCGGCGAGCTTGTCGAGCACGTCCGCGAGCGGGGCGAAGGCGTTCGTGGTGCACGAGGCGTTCGAGACGATGAAGTCCTTCTCGGGATCGTAGAGCTCGTCGTTGACGCCGTAGACGACGGTGAGGTCCGCGCCGGTCGCCGGCGCACTGATGAGCACGCGCCGGGCCCCGGCCTCGATGTGCTTGCGGGCCCCCTCGGCCTGGGTGAAGCGGCCCGTCGACTCGAGCACGACGTCGACCCCGAGCTCGCCCCACGGCAGCTGGGCCGGGTCGGCGGAGGCGAACACCTTGATGCGACGGTCGTCGACGCGCAACTCTCCGTCGGCGAAGGAGATGTCCCGGTCGAGGCGCCCGTAGACGCTGTCCCACTCCAGCAGATGCGCGAGAGTGGCGCCGTCGGTGAGATCGTTGATCGCCACGACCTCGAGGTCGCTCTGCTGCGCGAGCAGTGCGCGGAGGACGCCGCGCCCGATTCGTCCGAAGCCATTGATTGCTACACGACCGGTCATGAATTCAGGTTCCCTTTCAGAAGCGTGTTCAGAGGTGTCTGAGTCCAGACTGGCGCACTCCCGCACCCGCGACCAGTGGCTGTATTGCCATAGTTCGAATGGATACTGCCAACCTCTCGCGCTCGCCGCTCACCCCTCCGAGAAGGTGCGGCGGTACTCGGTCGGGGTGGTGCCGAGCACCCGCCGGAAGTATCGCCGCAGGTTGGTCGCCGTGCCGAGCCCGACGGTGGCGGCGATCTCCTCGATCGCGAGATCCGTCTCCTCCAGCAGCTCGCGGGCGCGGTCGACGCGAGCCCGCATGATCCACTGCATGGGCGTGTAGCCCGTCTCGTCGCGGAACCGGCGGGAGAAGGTGCGCGGCGAGACGCTCGCGTGGCCAGCGAGCATCTCGATCGTGAGCGGCTCGCCGAGGTGCCGCAGCGCCCAGTCCCGCGTGCGGGTGAAGCGCTCCCCGTGCGATTCGGGCACGCTCTGGGGCACGTACTGCGCCTGACCGCCGCTGCGGTACGGCGCCGCGACGAGGCGCCGGGCGGCGTGGTTCGCCACGGCCATGCCCGCCTCCTTGCGCAGGATGTGCAGGCAGAGATCGATGCCCGAGGCCGCACCGGCCGAGGTGAGCACGGATCCCTCGTCGACGAACAGCACGCGGTCGTCGACCTGCACCCGCGGATAGCGCTCGGCGAGGCTGCGCGCGTAGTGCCAGTGCGTGGTGGCCCGACGGCCGTCGAGCAGACCCGTCTCGGCCAGGGCGAACGCGCCGGTGGAGATCGCGGCGAGTCGGGCCCCGCGCCCGTGCGCGCGCAGCAGGGCCCGGGTGAGCTCCTCCGGAGGCCGTTCGCGATCCGGAAACCGGTACCCGGGCACGAAGACGAGATCGGCCGCTTCGAGCGCGTCGAGGCCGTGCTCGACGTGGTAGGACAGGCCGTCGCCGCCGGCGATGAGCCCGGGTCGCACCCCGCAGACGTCGACGGAGTACGGCATGCTGGCGCGCGTGGTGAACACCTGCGCCGGGATGCCGACGTCGAGGGGTTTCGCACCCTCCAGCACGACGACCGCGACTCGCCTCATGGTGCATCAGTGTATCGGGGCAGAGGCGGGACCGGGACCGGCCCGAGGCTCCGGCACCCTCGCCCCGACCCCGCCCGACGGGGGTCCCGGGCCCGTGCGACAATGAGGCCCATGACCCTCACGACACCGTCGTCGTCGCCGCCGACGACGCCCCCTGATCCGTTCGGCGACTGGCACCGTCCCGAGAGCGCCTCCGACGGCCTGGCCGCCGGCCGGCGGCTGCGGTCCCGGCTCCCCCGCCGTTCGCAGGCGGAGCTGCCCGTCGCCGCGGACCGTGATCCGCTCGGCATCCTCGCGGAGCAGAACCGCACCCGGCTGCAGCACCTCGTCCCGCTGCGGACGGAGCGCATGTCGCTGAGCCCCTTCGCCTTCTACCGGGGCACCGCGGCCATCATGGCCGCCGACCTCGCCGCCGGCCCCCACAGCGGCGTGACGGTGCCGTCGTGCGGCGACGCCCACATCTCCAACTTCGGCTTCTACGCCTCCCCGCAGCGCACGCTCGTCTTCGACCTCAACGACTTCGACGAGGCCGCCTGGGCGCCCTGGGAGTGGGATCTCAAACGGCTCGTGGCGAGCGTGGTGATCGCGGGCCAGGCCGGCGACCGCGACGAGGCGCGGATCCGCGAGGCGGTGCTGCGTGCGGTGCGCGCCTACGCCCGGGCGCTGCGGGCCGGCGTGCTGGCGAGCCCCACCGCCCGGTACTTCGCGCACTTCGACCCCGAGGCGGGCATGGGCCAGCTCGACCCCTCGTCGCAGCAGGTGCTGCGAACGGCGATCAAGCACGCCCGCAAGCGCACCGGCGAGCGGGCCGCGCGCAGGCTGACGGAGACCGATGAGCGCGGCCGGCTCGTGTTCGTCGAGCGGCCGCCCACGATGACGAAGGCCGAGCCCGCGGTGGAGGAGCAGGCGCGCGGCTACCTGCGCCGGTATCTCCTGAGCGCGAACGCCGACGTGCGCCAGCTGATGCACCACTACGTGCTGAGCGACATCGCGCGGCGCGTGGTGGGCGTCGGCAGCGTCGGCACCCGGTGCTCGCTCGCCCTGCTGCAGGACGGCGACGGGCACGCGCTCGTCATGCAGGCGAAGCAGGCCGTGCGCAGCGTGCTCGAGCAGTACGGCGGGATCGCGCAGCCCCTCGAGCTGCAGGCCCACGTGGCGCAGCACGGCGAGGGCGGCCGCGTGGTGGCGCTGCAGCGCATGCTGCAATCGGTCTCCGACCCCTTCCTCGGCTACGTGCGCGGCGACGACGTCGACCTCTACGTGCGGCAGTTCCACGACATGAAGGGCGGGATCGAGGCCGAGGCGATCGACGACGAGCCCTTCGTCGCCTACGCGCAGGCCTGCGCGGTGACGCTCGCCCGCGCGCACTGCCAGGCGCGCCGAGCCGCCGTCGCGAGCGGCTACGTGGGCGGCGGTCGGGCGCTGGGCGAGGCGCTGCTCGAGTGGGGCTACGCCTACGCGGCGCTGTCCCTGAGCGATTACCGGGCCTTCGTCGCGGCGCGGGCGTGAGCGGTGTGCGCGTGACGGGCGCCGGGGCGGCCGGCGTCGGTCGCCCCGGCGCCGGCCTCTGACCGCAGCCGGGAGATGCGCCGCGGGGCAGGCCGCGTCGCGCCTCATCCCCGGCGGGCGAGCGGCTCCCCGCGCGGCGCCTCCGCTCGTATGATGGGGCCATGTCAGCAGAGATGCCCATCGGGACCCGCCTCGAAGCCGCCGACGACGACCGGCTCGCCGCCACCGGCGACGCCGCGCTCCTGCGCGCTCCCCGCCTCAACCGGCACACCTTCTGGTGCGGGCAGAGCGGTTCCGGCAAGACCTACGCCCTGGGTGTACTGCTCGAGCAGGTCCTGCTGCGCACCAGGCTCCCCGTCGTCGTGCTCGATCCGAACTCCGACTTCGTGCACCTCGGCGGCGTGCGCGACGACGCGCCCGCCGCCGAGACCGCGGAACTCTCGCGGCGCGACGTCCGGGTGCTGCACTCGGCGCCGCCGCGCGACGGAGACGGGGACCGGCTGCGCGTACGATTCGTCGACCTGGACGTGCGGTCGCGCGCGGCGGTGCTCCAGATGGATCCGGTGCGCGATGCGCGCGACTTCAACGCGGTGCTGCGCGTCGAGGCCGACCTGCTCAACCATCTCGACCGCCCCCTCGTCGAGTGGCTGCGCGAGAACGGCGACCCCTCGCGCGATCGCATCGCGACGCTGCTCGAGAACCTCGGCATCTCGGAGTGGGATCTCTGGGCCTACGGCGAGCGCGACGTGACCGACGTGATCGACGAGCGGCCCGACGCGACCGTGGTCGACCTGGGCCGCTTCGCATCGGCCGAGGAGATGCGCACGGCCGCGCTCGCCGTGCTCGACCACCTGTGGGCGCGGCGCGAGGAGCGGGTGGGGCGCCTGGTGGTGATCGACGAGGCGCACAACCTGTGCTCCCCCGACGCCGCGACGCCGCTCGAGCGCCTGCTCGCGGAGCGCATCATCCAGATCGCCGCCGAGGGTCGCAAGTACGGCATCTGGCTGCTGCTGTCGACGCAGCGGCCCTCGAAGCTCCACCCGAACGTCATCTCGCAGTGCGACAACCTCGCACTCATGAAGATGAGTTCGACGCGGGATCTCGCGGAGCTCGCCCAGATCTTCGGCTTCGCTCCTCAGCATCTGCTCGAGCGGGCCGCGTCGTTCGCCCAGGGGCAGGCGCTCTTCGCGGGAGGCTTCTCCCCCGAGCCGCAGCTCGTGCAGATGGGCGCCCGGCTCACGCGCGAGGGCGGCTCGGACGTGCCGATCGAGCTCCGCTGATCCGGTGACGGATGCCGCGCACCACCCGGGCCGGGCAGCGCCGGAGAGATTCCGATTCGGTCACGTTCCGCGCCGATGAGACCGACGGATCGTAGCTTGGGTGACATGACCGGCGACATCGCACCGCTCCGGCGCACAGCCGCGCTCCTTCCGGCGCTGGGGGCGCTCGTCCTCGCCACCGCGTTCCTCACCGGCTGCGGCATGACGGACGACACGCCGCCCGCGGGAAGCGGCGCCGCGGAGGGCTCCGGTGACGAGGCCTCGGAGCAGTCCCCGGAGCCGGAGACGATCGCTCCGGCGGGCCTGGAGGAGGTCGACTTCGGCAACCTCGCGTGGAGCTTCATGCTGGGCGGTCACCAGTCGGAGCGGACGATGCTCGACATGGTCGATGGAACGGCGATGGACGGGCCGATGGAGTTCACCGTCGGCGAGGTCGTCCTCAGCGAGTTGAACGGCGACGACCGCATCGACGCGGCGGTGGCGATCTCCCGAGCGGACGGCAACGGCTTCGAGGAGCAGTGGTACCTCTGGATCGCCACCGATGACGGGCCGCATCAGGTCCCGATGCCGATCGCGCACATGTCCAGATGCGGCACCGCGATCCACTCGGTGACGGCAGCCGACGGCGGCGGTGTGGTGGTGCACG
>NZ_JAIVPF010000045.1:0-4182 GCF_053528595.1 Leucobacter sp.
GAGCCTGCGGCGCCGCGGCCTCGCTCTTCGCCGCGCCGGACTCGTCGGAATCGCTGCGCACCTCCTTCTTGAGGATGCGCATCGACTGTCCCAGGCTCTTCGCCAGCCCCGGCAGCTTCGGCGCACCGAACAGCAGCAGGATGACGAAGAGGATGACCAGCAGGTGCCATCCACCGAGGTTTCCAAGCATGAGAGCGACTCCGATCAGTGGTTGATGTCGCGATTATCGCACGTCGGACTGAATCGCGACCCCGGTGCCCCGCTGCCGCCTCGCGACGAGTCCCAGCACCAGCGCGGCGAGACCGCCGAGGCCCAGCCCGATCGCCGCGCCCAGCACGGCGAAGAAGCCGACGGCCTGGGCCATGGTGTACTCGGCGCCCTCCTCGATCGGGAAGAACAGGGCGGCGATGGCCGCCACGACGGCGCCGAGCGCCGCGCTGCCCACGATCACGCGCCCGTAGCGCACGGATCGCTGGAGGGTGACCTCGCGCTGCACCTCCTCGACCACGGGGGCTCGTTCGGCTCCCTCCGGCTCGGGCGCCTCGAGGGGTGCGGCGGGCTCAAGGGATTCCACGGGTTCGGCCGGCTCGACGGACTCGGCCGATTCGGGGGCCGGTGTCTCCGCGGCCGCTTCGTTACTCATGCCCCCATTCTCGCAGGGGTCTCCTGGGGGATCGACGAGGGCGATCGGGCCGTCCGCGCGGACGGCGTCGGTCCGGGGGGACCTCCGTGCGGGCCGCCTCGGTCCTGGGCGCATCGGGGCGCACGGGTCAGAGCGGGCGGCGCATGATCGGCAGCAGGCCGTGCAGATCGGCCCGGGATCCCGAGGCCACGACCCGCGCCTCGTCGAGCGCGGTCCGCCAGTCGAGGCGCCCGGTCGCGAGCAGCAGCCAGGTCGCGGCGTCGGTCTCGATGACGTTGGGCGGGGTGCCGCGGGTGTGCTTCGGCCCGGCCACGCACTGGGTGGCGCCGAACGGCGGCACCCGCACCTCGACGGAGTTGCCCGGTGCCAGCTCGGCGAGCTCCTCGAGCAGGTAGCGCACCGCGGTGGCGAGCACGGTGCGGCCGGTCTCCCCGGCGAGCGCCGCGTCGAGCGCGGCCTGCCCGTCGGCCTCCGAGATCCTGCGCTTCGCCATAACGCACTCACTCTACCGCCCGACCGCAGCCCCTCTCCCCTCGTCCAGCGGGCCCCGCCCGGGACGAGGATCTTCACCGTTCCAGGCGGGAACCGTGTCTCGGCGAGAGATCGGATCTGCGGCGCCGGAGTTGGCCGGGTCTGGCAGCGAGCGCAGCGAGCCGGAGGCGAAGGCGTGCGGATCCGATCTCTCGCCGAGACACCCGCGGCATCCCACTATCCTGGAACGGTGAAGATCCTCGTACTGGGGCCGGGTGCCCGCGAACACGCTATCGTCCTCGCCCTCCTCGCAGAGGACGCGGATCACGACATCGTCTGCGCGCCGGGCAACGCCGGCATCGCGGCGAGCGGGGTGGAGACCCCGGAGCTCGCCTACACCGATCCCGACGCGGTCGCCGCGTTCGTGCGCGAGCGCGGCTTCGATCTCGTGGTGGTGGGGCCCGAGGCTCCGCTCGTGGCGGGTGTCGCGGATCCGCTGCGCTCAGCGGGCGTGCCGGTGTTCGGCCCGGACCGGGCGGCGGCCCAGCTCGAGGGATCGAAGGCCTTCGCCAAGCGCGTGATGGACGAGGCGGAGGTGCCGACCGGACGCGCCGTGCGCGTCGCCTCGGTGGACGAGGCCGACCCGGTGCTCGACGAGTTCGGCGCACCCTACGTGGTGAAGGCCGACGGCCTGGCCGCGGGCAAGGGCGTGCTGGTGACCGAGGATCGCGCCGCGGCACTGGAGCACGTGGCCACGTGGGCCCCGCACGGCGACGTGCTCGTCGAGGAGTTCCTCGACGGCCAGGAGGTGTCGCTGTTCTTCTTCGCCGACGGGCACGACGTGCTGCCGCTGAGCCCGGCCCAGGACTACAAGCGCATCTTCGACGGCGACGAGGGGCCGAACACCGGCGGCATGGGGGCGTACTCGCCGCTGCCGTGGGTGGCGGAGGACTTCGTCGAGGAGATCACCCGCACCGTCGCGCTGCCGACCGTGCGGCGGCTCGAGGCGGAGGGCACCCCGTTCGTCGGGCTGCTCTACTGCGGTCTGATCGTCACCTCGAAGGGCGTGCGGGTCATCGAGTTCAACGCGCGCTTCGGCGATCCGGAGACCCAGGTGGTGCTGACCCGGCTCGAGTCGCCGCTGAGCCGTTACCTGCTGGCGGCGGCGAACGGCCAACTCGCCGGCCAGCCCGCGCCGGAGTTCTCCGAGGATCCCGCCGTGATCGTGGTCGTGGCGAGCGAGGGGTACCCCGGAGACGTGGTCACGGGTCGCGAGATCACCGGACTCGACGCCGCGGCCGCGGTGCCCGGCGTGCACCTGGTGCACGCCGCGACCGCCCGCGACGACGACGGGGGCTGGATCGCGACCGGCGGTCGTGTGCTCGGCGTGGTGGCGCGCGGCGCAGACTTCGGCGAGGCCCGCTCGCGCGCCTACGAGGCGGTCGGGCTCATCGGGCTCGAGGGCGGGCAGCACCGCACGGACATCGCTGCGCGCGTCGCCTGACGCGCGCAGCGGGCCCCGCGGCTACGCGCCGCGGATGAGCGTGTCGAAGTCGGGCTCCTCCGGCTTCTCGGCCTCGACGAGGCGCTGGATCTCGATCGTGTCGTGCTCGCTCGTCTCGTACTCGGCGGCGGCCTGCGCACCGGGGCCTTCCTCGGCGGCGCCATCCTCGACGGCATCGCGCTCGACCGCACCCTCGGGAGCGCCGTGCTCGAGCGTGCCGGGCGCGTCCGCGGCATCCACCACCCGCACCGATCCGGTGTCGAGCTCGAGGTGATCCCCCACCTGGGGCTCCGCATCGACCTCGACGATCTCGACGTCCGCGCCCTCCGAGTCGTCGACCTCGCCGTCCACCGGCTCGGGTGCGACCTCGAGCGCGCCGCCCGTCGAGGCGTCGGGATCCTCGCCGCCCGACTCAGCCGGCTCCTCAGCGGGATGCTCCGCAGCATCGGCGGCGGGCTCCTCAGCGGGATCGGCGTCGGGATCCTCCGCCGCCTCGGCGCCCGCGATCGCCGCGGCCAGGCCGGCCAGCAGTTCCTGCCACCCGCGCTGGGAGGCCGCGGCGCGCTCGGCCGGCGCGGCGAGGGCGTCGAACCCGGTCTCGGTGATCGTCACGCCGGTCTCGCGGCCCTGCGAGCGCAGCGTCATCAGCACCGCGGTCCCGCGATCCTCGCCGGCTTCGCGCCAGGTGAACCCGACCGCGTGCCCTTCGACCCAGACATCGACCGTGCCCTCCGCATCGCGCTCGTCCTCGGGCTCCGCCGCGGTCTCGGCTGCGCGCAGGGCGATGGCGCCGCCGACACCGGCTTCCAGCTGCAGGCCCGGCCACCACGCGGCCCGGCGTTCGGGCTCGGCGAGGTACGACCACACCGCGGTCCTGGCGGCCTTCAGTCGGCTCCGCGCTACTACCGGTCCCAGCGGGATCATGGTGCTCCTTCTCCGTCGATGCCACTTCTGCGTCGTCATAGCCCGGCGCGGTCCGGTGCGGACCGCTGCCCTTGCCAATGAGAGTAGCCGCCCCCTCCGACATCTCGCCGGGAAGTCCGTGAAATGTCATCGATCCGTCATCCTTTCCGCCGTTCCGCCGCCGCCGGCCGGCCGCGGCGCCCGCGTGATGGGAGAATGGACGGGTGACGCAACTCTCCTCGCCCCCGCAGCTCGACGGCTGGACGCACATCTACTCCGGCAAGGTGCGCGACCTCTACGTGCCCGCCGACGGATCCGACGCCCACCTGCTCGTGGTCGCGAGCAACCGCGTGAGCGCCTTCGACCACGTGCTCGAGCCGCCGATCCCCGGCAAGGGGGCGCTGCTCACCGCGCTGTCCAACTGGTGGTTCTCGCGCATCGACGTGCCGAACCACCTCGCCGGCGAGGGATCCGGGGCGCCCGCGGTGCCCGCGGAGGTCGCCGACCGCGCCATGGTCACCCGCAAGCTCGAGATGTACCCCATCGAGTGCGTGGTGCGGGGTGCGCTCACCGGCTCGGGCTTCGCCGAGTACCGGCGCACCGGCGCGGTCTGCGGCATCGAGCTGCCCGCCGGCATCGAGGACGGGGACCTGCTCGAGAC
>NZ_JAIVPF010000046.1:0-43025 GCF_053528595.1 Leucobacter sp.
GGTCGCGCCGAGCGATCCTCGCTCCGCGCGCTCAGCCGGCCGCGCGCGGCGACGGGCTCGGGATCGCGAAGCGCACGTCCGTCGCGGCGAGGTCGAGGCGCACCCGCGCGCCGGAGGCGAGCCAGGGCTCGAGCGTTCCGGACAGCGGGAGTTCCGCCGCCAAGCCGGGCCACCCCGCGCACTCGACTCGGATGCCCGCGGGGCTCGCCGAGACGGCGCGGATCGTATCGCTCCACGAGTTGAGCCCGCCCGCGGCCTCGTCCGGCCCCGATCGGGAACGCGTCTCGGGGGCGATGCGCACGGCGGACGGGACGAAGCTCGCGACGGCCCGCTCGCCCGTGGCCGGGAGCCTCCCGGTGCCGTGGAGCTCGGCCAGCGGCGCGGCGGCGAGCTGCAGCGAGCCGGATGCGGATGCGATTCCCTCGACCAGCACCCGGCCGGTGAACTCCGCGGCGAAGGGCGTCGCCGGGGCGTCGAGCACCGCGGCGACCGTCCCCGACTGACCGACCCGGCCGTGTTCGAGCACCGGCACGCGGTCGGCGAGCGTGATGAGGTCGACGGGGTCGTGCGTCACCAGCACCATCGGCACCTCGGAGCGGCGCATCTCCGCGGCCACGAGCGCGCGCAGCTCGTCGCTGCTCACGACGTCGAGCGCGGCGAACGGCTCGTCGAGCAGGACGGCTTCGGGTCCGGCGGCGAGTGCGCGGGCGATGGCGACGCGCTGCTGCTGTCCGCCGGAGAGCTGATGCGGTAAGGAGTCTCCTCGGGTCGGCAGGCCGATGCGCTCCAGCCACTGCTCGGCCGCCGCATCGGCGGTGCGCCGACGCGTCCCCTGCGCCCGTGGCCCGAACGCGATGTTCGAGCGGGCGTCGAGGTGCGGGAAGAGCCGGGCCCGCTGGTCGAGGTGCCCGATGCGACGGTCCGCCCGGGGGAGCCCGATCTCGCGCGCGCCGGGCTCCCGCGAGCACAGGATCCGGTCTCCGAGCACGATGCGTCCGGTGGAGATGCGGTGCGTTCCGGCGATCGAGCCGACCAGCGTGGATTTCCCCGAGCCGTTCGCCCCGATCACCCCGAGGACCTCGCCGCGCTCGACGCGCGCGGCGGCATGCAGTGCGAAACCGCCGCGGTGCACGCGCACGTCGAAGGAGAGCCCGCCGTTCACAGTTCCGTCCCGGGGGTGCGCGAGCGCATGAAGAGCAGCGCGACGATCGCCACGAGCACCAGCAGCAGCGAGAGCGTCAGCGCCGTGTCCTGGGTCACGCCGGCGCCGTTGAACGCGGTGTAGATGGCGAGCGGCATGGTGCGCGTCGTGCCGGCGGCGTTCCCCGCGAACAGGGCGGTCGCCCCGAACTCGCCGAGCGCTCGGGTGAAGCAGAGGATCGCACCGGCCGTCAAGCTGGGGGCGAGCAGGGGGAGCGTCACCCGGCGCAGCACCGTCCACGGCCTCGCGCCGAGGCTCTCCGCCGCGCGCTCGTAGCCGCTGTCGATGCCGCGCAGCGCCCCCTCGACCGAGATCACCAGGAACGGGAGGGCGACGAAGGTCTGCGCGATGATCACCGCCGCGGTGGTGAACGGGATCCGCACGCCGAGGCTCTCGAGCGCGTCGCCGAACACGCCGCCCCTGCCGAGCAGCGACAGCAGCGCGAGGCCGCCGACGAGCGGGGGCAGCACGAGCGGGAGCGTGGTGAGCGCGCGGAGCACGGTCGCGAGCAGACCCTCGGCGCGCGCGATCACCAGGGCGAGCGGGAGCCCCAGCACGATGCACAGCGCCGTGGCGATCGTCGCGGTGAGGAGCGAGAGGCCGAGCGCGCTGAGGGCGGCGGGGGAGACGATGGTGGCGGGCACCAGCGCCCAGTCGACGCGGAGGAACAGCGCGGTGAGCGGCAGCAGCAGCACCGCCGCGGCAAGGGCGGCGGGGGCGAGCACCGCGGGCGGCAGCGCGGTGCGGTAGCCGTTCGAGCGGCCGGAGCCCGCGCCGCTCGGACGCGCGGAGCCTCCGTCGTCGACCGAGCGAGCCGAGCGAGTGGGAATCACGATCCCGTCACCCCGTTCCCCGCTCCCGAGCGGCGCGTCGCTCGGCTCACGCCGACCGGAACCCGAGCTCCTCGAAGAGGCGTTGCGCCTCCTCCGAGCGCATGAACTCGACGAACGCCGCGGCGGCCTCGGGCGAGGCCGATCCGGCGACCGTGCCGATCATGTAGCTGCCGGCCGCCTCCGCGGAGCCCGCGATCGGGATGCCCTCGACCTCGCCCTCCGCGCGCAGCACGTCGGAGTGGTACACGAGGCCGGCATCGGCTTCGCCGCCGCGCACCTTCGTGAGCACGGCGGTCACGTTCTGCTCCTCGCTCGCCGGGGTGAGCTCCACCCCGTCGCGGTCGAGCAGCGTGTTCGAAGCGGTGCCGCACGGCACCTCCGCCCCGCACACGACCACCACCGGCGCGGTGCCGTCCGCCGAGGGCTTCGCGAGATCCGCGAGCGTCTCGATGCCGAGCGGATTGCCCGGTGCGACGGCGATCACCAGCTCGCTCGTGGCGAAGACCACCGGTTCCCCGTCGATGAGATCGGCATCGACCACCTTCTGCATGTTCGCCTCGTCCGCCGAGGCGAACACATCGGCGCCCGCACCGCTCATGATCTGGGTCGCGAGCACCGACGAGCCGTCGAAGGTCTGGCTGAACGTGACCTCCGGATGCTGCTCGGTGAAGGCCGCGGCCAGCTGCTCGAACGCGGGTTGCAGGGAGGCGGCGGCGTAGACGGAGAGCTCGCCCTGCAGCTCGTCGCCGACGGGGGAGTCGCCCTCCGCGGGGGCCGGATCGGCTTGGGGCGAGCAGCCGAGCAGCAGCAGCGCCGCCGCTCCCAGCACCACTGCGGCGGCGCGATTGCGTCGTGAACGTACGGGCACGATTCCTACCTCTTCTCGGTCTCGATGATGACGGTGGTCGCCTTGATGATCGCGGTTGCCCGGGAGCCGACCCTGAGATCGAGCTCCCTCAGCGCCTCGGAGGTCATGAGCGAGACCACGCGGTTCGGGCCGCACTGCAGCTCGACCTGGGCGACGAGGCCGGAGCTCTCGACCGCCGTGACGATGCCGGTGAAGCGGTTCCGCGCGCTGCGCCGCACGCGGGGGTCCTCGTCCGCTGCGGGGGCGAGCGCGAGGGCCCTCGCCGCGAGCGAGCGACCCGACACCACCTGGCGGCCCGCCGCGTCGACGGAGGACTTCAAATGCCCCTCCGCCGCCCACCGGCGGATCGTGTCGTCGCTCACTCCGATCAGGGCAGCGGCCTCGCTGATCCGGAAATGCGTCATGATACGCAGTCTAGAGCCGCATCCGCGGAGAGGGAACCGGATGCTCGTTGACTTCCCCGGAAAACCGGCGTACCGTCCGAATTAGAGGCCGACCCGCGCACCAGCGAAGCGGTCGGCGCAGCACCACGGGGGGATGGTCCCTCGGGCGTCCCCCCGGACTTCGTCAACGCAATGGAGCGAGGGTGGAAGACCATGGGTCATGTCGGTTTGCTGTACGTCGGAGCCGTTCTGTTCGTGAACGGGCTCATGCTGCTCGGTCTCGTGCCGGGAAAGTCCGCCGCCGCCATGAACCTGTTCGTGGGCGGCATGCAGGTGATCTTCCCGACGCTGATCATCCTGCAGTCGGGAGGCGAGCCCGCGGCGGTGCTCGGCGCCTCCGGCCTCTACCTGTTCGGCTTCACGTACCTGTACGTGGCGTGGAACCAGCTCACGGGGGCCACCGGTGAGGGGCTCGGGTGGTTCTCGCTCTTCGTGGCCGCCTGCGCAGTGGTCTACGGCGTCCTGCAGTTCACCACCTTCGACGATCCCGTGTTCGGGATGATCTGGTTCTCGTGGGCCGCGCTCTGGTTCCTGTTCTTCCTCGTCCTCGCGCGGGGCAAGGACGCGCTCACGCGCCGCACCGGCTGGTTCACGCTGCTCCTCGGCATCTTCACGGGGGCGATCCCCGCGATGCTGCTGCTGACCGGCAGCTACGTCACCGGAGCCCTCGAGGGGGCGATCGCCGCGGTCGTCGGAGTCGTCCTCTTCGGGCTCGCGTGGGTGCTGGGCAAGCCCGTCGCCGTCGCGCGGCCGCGGGAGGCCGTCGAGAGCTAACCGCCGCCTCCCGCACCCTTCCCGCTCCGCAGAGAAAGGCCGATCGCATTGCCCAGCTACTCGTTCCAGTGCACCGAGGGGTGTCGCTTCGACGCCCTCTACCCGATGTCCGAGGTCCCGAAGGAGATGAGCTGCCGGGTCTGCGGCGGATCGGCGAGGCGCGCGATCACGGCGCCGCACCTCTCGATCGCCGGCACCTCGGCGTACCGCCTCATCGACGACGCGGCGCGCAGTGCGCACGAGCCGGCCGTCGTCGATCGATTGCCCGCCCGCGGACCGGGCAGATCCCAACCGGTCACCACCCACCCGCTGCACGCCAAGCTGCCGAGGTCCTGAACCGCCCAGACCCATGAATATGGATCGGCGACGGTGCCGATCCTCAGGAAACAAAGGAGAGGTAACGATGCCAGAACACATATTCACACTCGACTCGTCGAAGAAGTTCACGGATCAGGAGAAGCTCGGGCACAACCGCTGGCACCCGGAGATCCCGCCGGTCGCGACCGTCAAGCCGGGAGACAGCTTCCGGGTCGACTGCCGCGAGTGGTTCGACGGCGCGATCCGCAACGACGACTCGGCGCAGGACATCCTCGACGCGCCGCTGCTCACCGTGCACACGCTCAGCGGCCCGTTCCGGGTCGAGGGGGCGAAACCGGGCGACCTGCTGATCGTCGACATCCTGGACGTGGGCCCCATCCCGCAGGAGGACTCGGGGCCCCTCGCCGGGCAGGGCTGGGGCTACACCGGCATCTTCTCGACGAACAACGGAGGCGGATTCCTGACGGAGCAGTTCCCCGACGCCTACAAGGCGGTCTGGGACTTCTCGGGACAGACCGCCACCTCGCGGCACGTCCCCGGCGTCTCCTTCACGGGGATCATCCACCCGGGGCTCATGGGCACCGCCCCGTCTGCGGAGCTGCTGGCCAAGTGGAACGCACGCGAGGGCGCGCTGATCGCGACGGACCCCGACCGGGTGCCGCCGCTCGCCCTGCCCCCGGAGGCGGAGCACGCGATCCTCGGCGGAGTGCCGCGGGATCAGTGGGCGCGCGTGGGATCGGAGGCCGCTCGCACGGCGCCGCCGCGCGAGAACGGAGGCAACCAGGACATCAAGAACTTCACGAAGGGAACGCGGGTCTTCTACCCGGTGTTCGTGGACGGAGCCAATCTGTCGATGGGCGACCTGCACTTCTCGCAGGGCGACGGCGAGATCACGTTCTGCGGGGCGATCGAGATGGGCGGGTTCATCGATCTGCGCGTCGACATCATCAAGGGCGGCATGGAGACCTACGGGGTGAGCGAGAACGCGATCTTCGTGCCCGGCAACGTCGACCCGCAGTACAGCCACTGGCTGGCCTTCTCCGGCACCTCGGTGACCCTCGACGGCGAGCAGAAGTACCTCGACTCGCACCTGTCGTATCAGCGGGCGTGCCTGCACGCGATCGACTACCTGACCAAGTTCGGGTACAGTCCGGAGCAGGCCTACCTGCTGCTCGGCGCCGCCCCGATCGAGGGCAGGCTCTCGGGAGTGGTCGACATCCCCAACTCCTGTTCGACGGTGTACATCCCGGTGGAGATCTTCGACTTCGACCCGCGGCCCTCCGCGGCCGGGCCGTTCCAGATCGACCCGGGGATCGGAGCCCCCACCGCGGCGAACAAGTAGGAGGTGCCGCCGGTCGAGCGGGCGACCTCCGACGGCCGAGCGGGCGACGCCCGCCGGTCGCGCGGGGAGCGCAGCGACGAGTCGAACCCGGGGCCAGAACCCTCGGGTTCGACTCGCGCGCTCGCGAGGCGGAGAGGGGAGGCCGAAGAACCGCTCCTCCGGCGGCTGCGCTCACACCACCGCCGGCCGACCGACCCCGGCCGGAGCGCGCGACGGCTCCAGCCGGATCACGATGGCTTTCGATACCGGCGTGTTGCTCTCGAGCGCGGTGCTGTCGAGCGGAACCAGCACGTTGGCCTCCGGAAAGTAGGCGGCCGCGCAACCGCGGGCCGTGGGGAAGGCGACGGTCCGGAAGCCGCGCAGCACCCGGTCGGGCTCGTCCTTCCACTCGCTGAAGACGTCCACGCTCTGCCCGTCCTCGAGTCCGAGCTCAGCGAGATCGTCGGGGTGCACGAAGACGACGTAGCGGCCCTTCTTGATACCGCGGTAGCGATCGTTGAGGCTGTAGATGGTGGTGTTGAACTGGTCGTGCGAGCGCACCGTCTGCAGCAGCAGGCGCCCCGGCGGGCACTCGATGTGCTCGAGCTCGTTGACCGTGATGTGCGCCTTGCCGGTGTCGGTGTTGAAGGTGCGCGAGTCGCGCGGGCCGTTCGGCAGCACGAAGCCGTCGCGGGTGCGGGTCTTCTCGTTGTAGCTCTCGCAGCCGGGCACCACGCGGGAGATGCGATCGCGGATCACGTCGTAGTCGCGCATCATCGCGAGCCAGTCGATGCCGTGGCGATCCCCGAAGGTCGCGTGGCCGAGGCCCGCGATGATCGCGGTCTCGGAACGCACCTGGTCGGAGATCGGGGGGATCTGGCCGTGCGAGGCGTGCACCGCGCACACCGAGTCCTCGACGGTCACGTACTGCGGCCCCGAGACCTGCACGTCGATCTCGGTGCGGCCGAGCACGGGCAGGATCAGCGCCTCCTCGCCGGTGACGACGTGGGAGCGGTTGAGCTTGGTCGACAGCTGCACGCTGAGGCGCGTCTTGCGCATCGCCGACTCCGCGAGGTTCGTGTCCGAGATCGCGCCGAGCAGGTTGCCGCCGAGGCCGACCCAGACCTTGATCCGCCCCTGATCGAGGGCGCGGATCCCGTGCACGGCGTCGACGCCGTGCTCGCGCGGGGGCTCGAAGCCGAACTCCTCGCCGAGCGCGTCGAGGAAGGAGTCGGGCATCTGCTCCCAGACCCCCATGGTGCGGTCGCCCTGCACGTTGCTGTGCCCGCGGATGGGCGACGCGCCGGCTCCCGGCTTGCCGATGTTGCCGCGCAGGAGCAGCAGGTTGATGATCTCCCGGATCGTGTCGACGCCCTTGCGGTGCTGGGTGATCCCCATCGCCCAGCAGATGATGACCCGGTCCGAGTCCAGGTAGCGCTCCGCCAGCTCGTCGATCTCCTCGACGGGGATGCCGGTCGCCCGGGCCACCTCGCGCTCGTCGAGGCCGTCGATGTGCGCGGCGAAGGCCTCGAAGCCGTCGCAGTGCCTCCGCAGGAAGTCGTGGTCGAGCACCGTGCCGGGGTTCGCCCGTTCGGCGTCGAGCACCCGCTTCGAGACGGCCTGCAGCAGGGCCATGTCGCCGCCGGAGCGGATCTTGATAAACTGGTCGGCGATCTGGGTCGGCTTGCCGACGTACCCCCGGATCCGCTGCGGGTCCTTGTAGCCGATGAGCCCCGCCTCGGGCAGCGGATTGACGGCCACGATCCTCGCACCGTTCTCCTTCGCCTCCTGCAGCGCCGTGAGCATGCGGGGGTGGTTGGTGCCGGGGTTCTGGCCCATGATGATGATGAGATCGGACTCGGCGAAGTCCTTGTAGGCGATGGTCGACTTGCCGATGCCGACAGTGTGGCTCATGGCGGTGCCGGTCGACTCGTGGCACATGTTCGAGCAGTCGGGGAGGTTGTTGGTGCCGAGCACGCGTGCGAAGAGCTGGTAGATGAAGGCCGCCTCGTTGGAGGCGCGCCCGCTCGTGTAGAAGGCGGCCTCGTTCGGGTCGTCGAGGGCGTGCAGGTGGTCGGCGATCAGCCGGTACGCGGCGTCCCAGCCGATCGGCTCGTAGTGATCCGATCCCTTCGCCTTGTAGACCGGCTCGATCAGACGGCCCTGCATGCCGAGCCAGTACTCGGTCTTGTCCTCGAGCGAGCTGATGGAGTGCTCCTGCCAGAACGAGCGCTCCACCTTCAGGGGTGTCGCCTCCCAGGTCACCGCCTTGCCGCCGTTCTCGCAGAACTCGGCGATCTTGCGATGGTCGGGATCCGGCCACGCGCAGCTCATGCAGTCGAAGCCGTCCTTGTGGTTGATCTTCGTCATGAGCTTCATCGTGCGGGCGAGCCCCATGTGCGTGAGCGCGGGTTCCATCGAGTGGAACACGCCGCCGAGGCCGGCCGCGTAGGTCTTCGGCTCCGACACCTCGATATCGGCGTCTGAGAAATCCTCGTCCGGGGCGTGGGGGGTCATGACTGATCTGCTTCCTGGAGGTGGTGCGCGCGAGGCTCCGCGTGCGGTGGGTCGGGTGGGTCTGCGGTGCGGTTCGCGGCCTCGTCGGTGACGCGGTCGGGACGACTGTAGATCACCATCGAGGGGCCGCGCAGGAATCCGGCCAGGGTGAGGCCCGAATCGACCGCGAGCTCCACGGCGAGCGAGGACGGCGCGGAGACGGCGGCGAGCATCGGGATGCCGGCCATGAGCGCCTTCTGCGTCAGCTCGAAGCTCGCACGGCCAGACACCATGAGCACGCATCCCCGTGCGGGGAGGAGGTCGTGCCGCAGCGCCCAGCCGATCACCTTGTCGACGGCGTTGTGCCGGCCGACGTCCTCGCGCAGCACGAGCATCTCGCCGGTGCGCCCATCGAAGAGACCCGCGGCGTGCAGGCCGCCGGTGCGCTCGAAGACGGCCTGCTCGGCGCGCAGCGCGTCGGGGAAGCCGGTGAGCATCGTCGCGTCGATGACGAGCGGATCCTGGTCGACGGCGTAGCGCGTGGCCGTGTGCACGGCCTCGATGCTCGCCTTGCCGCAGAGCCCGCAAGCGCTCGTCGTCGTGAAGTTGCGCTGGAGGCTCGGGTCGGGCGGCGGCACGCCCGGTCCGAGCGTCACGTCGAGCACGTTGTAGGTGTTGGGCTCCCCGTCGCTCGCACAGTGGATCGCCGCCATGAAGTCGCCGCCGCGGTGGATCACGCCCTCGGAGACGAGGAAGCCCGCCGCGAGATCGATGTCGTTGCCCGGCGTGCGCATCGTCACGGCGAGGGAGCGTCCGGAGACGCGGATCTCGAGCGGCTCCTCGACCGCGAGGAAATCCGCTCGCTCGATCCGGGATCCGCCTGCGGTGAGGCGGGTCACCCTGCGACGAGCGGCGATACGGGACACACTCCTTGGATAGCATTGAATGACGGCAGGGGCAAGGCCGGTATCGGCCGAGCCGTGGGGATCGGACGCGACGAAGGGGTGGCCCGCATGCGGATCACGGTGGAGGAGCATCTGGCGTGGATCCTCGCCGCCGTGCGGCCGCTGCCCGAGCGGGCCGTCCCGTTGCGCGACGCGCACGGCCTGACCCTGGCGGGGACGGTGCACGCGCGTCACGCGCTGCCGCTCTGGGACAACTCGGCGATGGACGGCTACGCGCTCCGCTCCGCCGACGTCGCGGAGGCGTCCGAGCGGGATCCGGTCGAGCTGCGGGTGGTCGGCGAGGTCGCCGCCGGCAGCGGCGCCGATCCCGTGATCGTTCCGGGCACCGCGGTGCGCATCATGACCGGGGCGCCGGTGCCGAGCGATGCGGACGCAGTGGTGCCCGTCGAGTCCACGCGCGGGGACCACGGCGGCGATCCGTGGGCGGATCGCGCGGTGCGGGTGCTCGCGCAGGCGCCCGCGGGGGCGAACATCCGGCGACGCGGCGAGGACGTCGAGGCGGGGCGCGAGATCGCCCGCGCCGGGCAGCCGCTCGGCGCCGCGAGGCTCGCCGCGCTCGCCGCAGCCGGCGTCGAACGCGTCTCCGTGCGAGGGCTCCCGCGAGTGGCGGTGCTCGCGACGGGATCGGAGCTGCGCGGGGCGGGCGAGCCGCTGGAACGGGGCCAGATCCCCGAATCGAATTCGCTGCTCATCGCGGGGCTGCTGCGCGAGCTCGGGATCGAGCCCGTCGCGGTCGAGCGCAGCGACGACGACGCGGCCGGTCTCTCCCGCCGGCTGCGAGAGCTCGGGCCCCGCTGCGACGTCATCGTGACGACCGGGGGTGTGGGGCCCGGCCGGCACGACGTCGTGCGCATCGCGCTCGAGGGTGAGACGGGGGTGCGGGCGGTGCGAGTCGCGGTGCGGCCCGGACAGCCGCAGTGCGCGGGCCGGCTCGCGAGCGGCGCCTTCGTCTTCGCGCTGCCGGGCAACCCCGTGAGCGCCGCGGTCAGCTTCGAGCTCTTCGTGCGCCCGGCGCTGCTCGCGGTTCAGGGGCGCGGCGAGCTCCAGCGGCTGCGGGTGCCGGCCCGCACGGCCACGGGATGGCGCGGAGCCGCGGGGCGTCTGCAGGTGCTGCCCGTCGTGGTGGCGCAGGAGGCCGGGGGACTGGTCTGCGCGCCCGCGGTCGACCCGCGCGGCGTCTCCCACGCGGTCGGCGGGCACGGCGGCGCGAACGGGTACGCGCTCGTCCCGCCCGAGCGCGGCGACGTCGCGCCGGGGGAGACGGTCTCCGTGATCCTGGTGGCGCCGTGACCGCCCCGGAGATCGATGCGGTGGTACTCGCCGGCGGGCGCGGCAGCCGACTCGGCGGGCGGGACAAGGCGGTGATCGCGCTCGGAGGCGAACGGCTGGTGGACCGTGCGGTGGTGTCCGCGCGAGCCGCCGGCGCCGGGTGCGTCGTTGTGGTGGGGCCCGCGCACACGGGGTCGGAGGGGGTGCTGGTCGTGCGCGAGGACCCGCCCTTCGCCGGGCCGCTCGCCGCGCTCGCCGCCGCGCTGCCGCACCTGCGCGCCGACTGGCTGCTGCTGCTCTCCTGCGACCTCGTGCGCCCCGACGCGGTGTGCGCGCTGCTGGCCGCGCAGCTGCCGGGCTCGGAGGACGGGCCCGCAGCCGACATCGACGGCATCGTGCTGCGGGACGGGAGCGGCCGGGATCAGTGGCTGGCGGGTGCGTACCGGCTCGGGGCGCTGCGGGCGGGACTCGAGGGACTCGGCGGCGACCCGGCCGGCGCGCCGCTCCGGGCGCTGCTCGGCGGCCTGCGGCTGCGCCGGGTCGATGCTCCGGACGATACGACCGCCGACATCGACGAGCCCGCGGACCTCGAGCGGGCCGACGACGGCTCCGGCCCCGCTTCGCTCCACTCGACCGGCGGGGAGCGGAGCGCGGAGCCGAAACCGGCAGGCCGGGGAGGCCGCCCGTCGAGCGTACGGAGCGAGTCGGAACCGGCCTCCCCGAAGGATCCCCGCGGACCTGCCGACCCCGAACGCCCCGCGAACCCCAGAACGGTGAGGAGACCGACATGAGCGACCCGAAGCACCTTCCCCCGCAGGCGCTCGACGAGTGGCTGGCCGCGGCCGCCGCAGAGCTGGACCTCGATCCCGGCGCGGTATCGATCGGCACCGTGCTCGACGTGGCGCGCGACGTGGCGCACGATGTCGCGCGCCCCGCCGCCCCGCTGTCGACGTTCCTCCTCGGCCTGGCGGTCGGTCGCTCGGAGGATCCCGACGCGCTACGGGCGCTGGCGGAGCGCCTCACCGCCCGGGCGGCCGAGTGGAAGGCCGCCGGGGGCGACGCGGACCCCGCTGGCTGAGCGAGTCCACCGCAGGCCGAGCGGATCCGGTCATTCTGCGCGAGCGGAGCGAGTCCGGTCATTCTGCGCGAGCGGAGCGAGTCGCAGAATCCACGGTGGGCCTTGCGGCGCGGCCGGGCGGATCCTGCGACTGCGCTCGCTGCGCTCCCTCCGCGCAGGATGACAGAGGAAAGCGCGGGACGCCGGGTGCTCGCCGCGACCCCCTAGTTGCCGAGCACCTTCTGGTAGGCCTGCGAGTACCGGTTGTCCTCCTGCGCCGACAGCGACCGCATGTCGAAGATGCGCTTCGACATCTCCTCGTCCGGGAAGATGAGCGGGTTCTCGGCCAGCTCGGGGGTGTCGCCGTCGGCCATGGCCTCCTGCGCCCCGGCGACCGGCGTCACGTACTGCACGTAGGCGGCGACCTGCGCGGCGACCTCGGGCTCGTAGTAGTAGTCGATGAGCTCGTGCACCTGCTCGAAGGCCTTCGTGGCGAGGGGCATCGAGAACGAGTCGATGAAGACCGAGGCGCCCGAATCGGGGACCACGAACTTCCAGATCTCCTCACCGGCCTCCTCGTTGAGGATCGCGATGTCGCCCGACCAGGCCATGCCGGCCCAGATGGTCTCCTGCTCCAGGTCCTGGGTGTAGGAGTTGCCCTTCACCGTGGCGACCTGGCCGTTGCCGATCTGCTCCCTGACCACGTCGAGCGCGGCCTCGAACTCGTCGTCGCCCCAGTCGCCCTCGATGTCGACGCCCTGCTCGAGCATGATGAGGGCGAGGGTGTCGTCCTGCTCCGTCAGCAGATTGATCTTCCCCTTGAGATCCGGCGACCACAGGTCGGAGACCTCGCGCACCCCCTTCGGGTAGAGCTGCGTGTTGTAGACGAGGCCGGTCATGCCCGCCTGATACGGGATCGTCCAGGTGCGGTCGGGGTCGAAGGAGGCGTTCTGCACCATGTCGATCATCTGCGCGTCGACGTTCGGCATCAGGCTGCGATCGAACTCCCTGAGCTGATTCTGCTCCAGCAGCCGCACGATCGTCGTGTCCGAGGGGACGAAGACGTCGTAGCCGGTGTCCTGCTCCAGTTTGAGCTGATCCTTGATCTTGGCGATGAAGGTCTTGTTGTCGTCGATGTCCTCGAAGTACTCGACCCGGATGTCCGTCTGCTCCATGAAGTCGTTGAGCGACGGCCACTCGCCGGTCTCCTCGTCGTAGTCGAGGTAGTAGGTCCAGTTCGCCCAGCGCAGGGTGCCGCCGGAGCCGTCACCGGGCCCGCTGGGGCCCGCGCACGCCGCGAGGGAGCCGGCGCCCAGCAGGGCCGCTCCGAGCGAGGCGCCGCGCAGCAGCTGCCGGCGGTTCACCTGAGCGGCGCGGGCGCGGCGCACGAGCTCCTGGACGACGGGATCGGTCGGCTGACGGTGCATGTCTCCTCCTTTGGAAACGGTGCCGCTCGGCGGCGTGACTCTGCGTCTATCCTCACACACCCGAGCGGTCGAGTAAACGTGAGTGTCAATCATATTGACTTTCGCGTGTCACGCGCGTGCGTCAGACCCCCAGCACGACTGAGCGCAGCTCCTCCACGAGCCCGGCGGCGCCCGCGAAGAGGAACGGCGTGCCCGGGCGTGTCCCGTCGTCGCGGCCGATGATCGCGGCGCCGGCCTCCGACGCGATCAATGCCCCGGCGGCGTAGTCCCACGGTTGCAGGCCGAGTTCGTAGTAGGCGTCGAGCCGGCCCGCGGCGAGGTTGCAGAGATCGAGGGAGGCCGATCCGATGCGACGGATGTCCCGGGCGAGCGGCAGCAGACGTGACACCATCTCGGCCTGCTCGGCGCGGCGCTCGGCCGTGTAGCCGAAGCCCGTGCCGACGAGCGCGGAGCCGAGATCGGTTTTGCCGGACACGGCGATGGGGGAGCCGTTCAGGCGCGAGCCCCCGCCCTCCCAGGCGTCGAACAGCTCTCCCGTGCGCGGATTGAACACCGCTCCGGCGATGGAGCGCCGACCGTCGGCGTAGGCCGACTCGTCGCGCACGGTGGCGGCGATGCTCACCGCGAAGGCGGGGATGTCGTAGAGGTAGTTCACCGTGCCGTCGATGGGGTCGATGACCCAGGTGATGCCGCTCGCGCCGTCGATCCCGGTGCCCTCCTCGCCGACGATGCCGTCGCCCGGGCGCGCGGCGCGCAGTTCCGAGACGATCAGGCGCTCCGCCTCGCGGTCGGCCTCGGTCACGACGTCGACGGCGCTCGACTTGCTGGCGGCGACCGACACCCCGCGATCCCGCAGCGTCACGATCAGTTCGCCGGTCTGCACCGCGATGTCGGCGGCGAGGCGGGCGAGGGACTCGGGTGGGATGTCGAGCGGAGGCGTCATGATCCGAGCCTAACGGGAAGCGGGGCGGGGCCCGCGCGTGCGAGCCCCGCCCCGGGGATGAGGATCCGGATCAGCGGACGGACACGGTGGCGGTGGGATCGATCGCGTAGGCCTCCTCGCCGTGGGCGACGGCGTCGATGCCCTCCTCCTCGACCGTCTGCGGCACCCGCAGGCCGGTGATCGCCTTCACGCCGATGGCGATGATGAGCGAGACCACGAAGGAGTACACCGCCACGGCCAGCACCGAGATCGCCTGCACGAGCAGCAGCCCGGCATCGCCGCCCGTGAAGAGGCCGTCGTCGAAGGCGAAGAAGCCGAGGTACAGCGAGCCGATCACGCCCGCGACCAGGTGCAGGCCCACCACGTCCAGCGAGTCGTCGTAGCCCAGCCGGTACTTCCAGTCGATGGCGAAGGCGCAGGCGATGCCGGCGATGAGGCCGAGCAGCAGCGCCCAGAGCGGGGAGAGGTTGAGCGCCGACGGCGTGATCGCCACGAGGCCGGCGACCGCACCGGAGGCGGCCCCGATGACGCCGGGCTTCTTGCCGCGCAGCACGTCGACGAGGATCCAGCCGACGATGCCGGCGGCGGGCGCGCCCAGGGTGTTCACCAGGATGAGGCCGGCATCGGCGGGAGTCGCCGCGAGGCCCGAGTTGAACCCGATCCAGCCGAACCACAGCAGGGCGGCGCCGATGGTCACGAGGGGCACGCTGTGCGGCTTGTGCGATCCCGGAGCGAACCCGAGACGCTTGCCGGCGACGATCGCGAGCGCCAGTGCCGCCGCGCCCGCATTGATGTGGATCACGGTGCCGCCCGCGAGGTCGATGACGTCGGCGGTGCCGAGCGTGCTGCCGAGATTCATGATCCAGCCGCCGCCCCAGACCCAGGCGGCCACGGGGAAGTAGACGAGGGTCGCCCACACTCCGGAGAACAGCACCCAGGAGCCGAGGCCGACGCGGTCCGCGATCGCGCCCGAGATGAGGGCCGTGGTGATCATCGCGAAGACGGCGCCGAATCCGACCCCGATGTAGTCCGCGGGCGCGGTGTTCAACAGGCCGAAGTCCTTGAAGGGACTCCCCGCGAAGCCGCTCTCGCCCTCGGCGAAGTAGTTCATGCTGTAGCCGAAGAGGATCCACAGCATGCCGACGACCCCCATGGCGCTGACGCTGAAGAGCATCATGTTCACCACGGATCGCACGCGGACGAGTCCACCGTAGAAGAGGGCCAGGCCCGGGGTCATGATGAGCACGAGCGCGCTGCTCGCGAGAGTCCACACCTCCGGTGCTGTCAGTTCTTCCATGTTGCTGCCTTTCTCTCGAGCCAGCCGGGATCGCTGTCGTGTGACCAGTGTGCGCCGGGCCTGTTTCACCGTCGTCTCGTCGGGGTTTCCCGTGCGTCACATGTGTGTCACGGTCGTGTTTCGGGGCCCCGGCGGTGCGCCTGCGCCCCGTGCGGGCGCGACGGCGCGAGAGGTGCTAAGATGTATAGGTTGCCGTTCGAACGGCCGCCGATAAAGAGAGCCCCAGCATCCCGCTGACGGCGCCGCGCAGCAAGAGAGAGGGGATCCCTATGGCACTGGAAGCAGAGGTCAAGAAGGCGATCATCGAAGAGTACGCGACCAAGCCCGGCGACACCGGTTCCCCCGAGGTGCAGGTTGCCATGCTCACCCAGCGGATCAAGGACCTGACCGAGCACCTCAAGACCCACAAGCACGATCACCACTCGCGCCGCGGTCTGCTGCTGCTCGTCGGTCAGCGTCGCCGCCTCCTGGGCTACCTCCAGGACGTCGACATCACCCGCTACCGCTCGCTCATCGAGCGTCTCGGTCTGCGTCGATAACGACGCCGGGTCCGGTGATCGCCGGACACACCGCTGCGAAGCGCCCCGCCTCCCTCGGGAGACGGGGCGCTTCTGCGTGCGCGGCGCAACGGTGGCACTCGGCCGCCCGCCAGGAACCCCCGCGAGCGCTCGCCCGCCTCTCGGGCGGCCTCCCCCGCGAGACCGTCGCCCCGCCGTCGCCCGGCTGCACGCCGAGCGGCGGAGAGCCGCGGCCTCAGTAGGGCATCATCGAGAGGGCCCATCCGCCGACCGTGCCGCCGATGATGGACAGGATCCCGAGCGCCGCTGAGACGAGCGCTCCGACGGCCGCCCAGCGGAGGCGCGTCGCGCCGCGCTGCAGCACACCGGCGATCGCGAGTCCGGCCGCCACGACCAGCACGGCCAGCTGGATCATCGGGATGACGAAGCCGACGACGGCGATGCCGCTCGACATGGCGGCCTGACGGTAGATCAGCGGTACGAAGAAGCTCATGAGGGCGGGCAGCGACACGAGCACGAGCGCGACCACGCCGAGCACGTTGACCCCTCCAGCGGTGTGCGGCGGAGGGCCGGGGAGCGGCGTCTGCCCATGCGCGACGGGCTGGGGCTGCTGGAAGCCGTTCTGGTGCACGCCGTGCTGGGGCTGCTGGAACTGCGGCGGGACCTGCTGGAACGAGTGATCCGGCGCCGAGGGGTTCTGGAAGCTCATGCCCGAAGCCTACGCGAGTCCGCTCGGCGAGGGGCCGGTTCGTCGCGCACGGAGCGCCTGTGGGGCGAGCCGACCGGAACGGGGAACGGCCCCCTCGCCGGGGCGAGAGGGCCGTTCGGGATCCCGCGGTGCGGGATGATCCGGGATCAGATCTTGGAGGAGGCGTCCTTGAGCACGCTGCGGAGGATGCCGCCGATCTCCGCGAACTCCGCCGGACCGATGGTCAGCGGGGGAGCGAGCTGGATGACGGGGTCTCCCCGGTCGTCGGCGCGGCAGTAGAGGCCGGCCTCCCACAGCGCGGGGGAGAGGTAGTCGCGCAGGAGCCGATCCGACTCCTCCTCGTTGAAGGTCTCCTTGGTGGCCTTGTCCTTCACCAGCTCGATGCCGAAGAAGTAGCCCTCGCCGCGCACGTCGCCGACGATGTCGATGTCGAGCAGCTTCTCGAGCTCGGCGCGGAACAGCGGGCTGTTCTCGCGCACTCGGCCGTTGAGGTCCTCCTCCTCGAAGATGTCGAAGTTGGCGAGCGCCGCGGCCGCCGCCGCCGGGTGACCGGCGAAGGTGAAGCCGTGGTAGAAGGTGTTGTCGACCGAGTTGAAGGGCTCCGACACCTTGTCCGAGACGATCATCGCACCGAGGGGCACGTAGCCCGAGGTGATGCCCTTGGCGGACGTGATGATGTCGGGCTCGTATCCGAGCGCCTTCGACGCGAAGAAGTCGCCGATGCGGCCGTAGGCGCAGATGACCTCGTCAGAGACGAGCAGCACGTCGTACTGATCGCAGATCTCGCGCACGCGCTTGAAGTAGCCGGGGGGCGGGGGGAAGCAGCCGCCCGAGTTCTGCACGGGCTCGAGGAACACGGCCGCGACGGTGTCGGGACCCTCGAAGAGGATCGCCTCCTCGATGCGGTTCGCGGCCCACTGGCCGAAGGCCTCGAGGTCGTCGCTCGGCGCGCCCATCTCCTCGGCGCGGTAGAAGTTCGTGTTGGGCACGCGATGGCCGCCCGGGGTCAGCGGCTCGTAGAACTTCTTCATGTCCGGGATGCCTGTGATCGCCAGCGCGCCCTGCGGGGTGCCGTGGTAGGCGACCGAGCGCGAGATGACCTTGTGCTTCATCGGCTTGCCCTGGATCTTCCAGAAGTGCTTCGCCAGCTTGAAGGCGGACTCGACGGCCTCGCCGCCACCGGTGGTGAAGAAGACCTTGTTCATCTGGCCGGGGGCGTAGGACGAGAGGCGCTCCGACAGCTCGATCGCGGCCGGGTGGCCGTAGGACCAGATCGGCATGAAGTCGAGCTGCTTCATCTGCTTGGCGGCGGCCTCGACGATGCGATCGCGGCCGTGGCCCGCGTTCACGACGAACAGGCCGGCGAGACCGTCGATGTACTGCTTGCCGGCGGCGTCGTAGATGTGGTGGCCCTCGGCGCGGGTGATGACGGGGATGCCGTCGTCGAGCACCTTGCGGTTGGTGAAGTGCGGCCACATGTGACGCTTGGCCGAGGCCTGGAGCGCGGCGGTGTCTACCGCGGCAGTGGGATCAAAAGACATGGTTATCGTGTTCCCCAGTCATATTTCTGTTTGGTGAGTTGGAGGTAGACGAAGGTCTCGGTCGAGGCGACACCGTCGATTCCGCGGATCTTTTCGTTCAGCAGTTCGATGAGTCCATCGTCGTCCTCGCAGACGACCTCCACCAGGATGTCGAAGGAGCCCGCGCTGAGCACGACGTAGCTGATCTCCGGCATTTCTGCGAGGCGATCGGCGACGACCCTGGTGTCACCGGAAACGCGGATGCCGAGCATTGCTTGTCGGCTGAAGCCGAGTCGCATCGGGTCGGTCACGGCAACGATCTGCATGACCCCGGCATCCGTGAGCTTCTGCACGCGCTGGCGCACGGCGGCCTCGCTGAGGCCCACCGCCTTGCCGATCTCCGCGTACGAACGGCGGCCATCGCGCTGGAGTTGCTCGATGATCGCTTTCGACGTGGCGTCGAGCGCCGGCGTTGTGCGTTTGCTGCTCACGCCACTGATTCTTGCAGTGAAACTCGGAAAAAGCAAAGGAATCCGAAGATATCGAGGTTGAATCCGGTCAATCTCCACGTTCTCGCCGGGTGTTCTCCGGGCGGCGCATGCCCGGTCCCGGCCGCGGCAGGCGGGCGGCCCGCGCGGGAATCGCCCGAGGCCGTGGCGGGCGCCTCCGCCGCGGGGCGGCGGGCCGTGGGGCGCGCAGCGGCGCCGGCGCGGAGGGTGCTCGTGGTGCTCCGGTGCAGCCACCGTCGATTCCCTCCGCGGAGCGCGCCGAAAAGCACGCAAAGCGTAGCGAGTTGTCGATAGCTGCCACAGTTTTCGTTGTGTCCGCAGCGAAAAATAACTGTTTCGTGAAGAATTCGTGTCGCGGGGGGTGTGTTGTTGGCGTCGATTCCCTCTCTGTGCCATATTCGAGGCACAGACTCCGGCGATGTTGCCGTTCGTGCGCATGTCGGTTACCGGACCAGTGAGAACCGAAGGAGATATCTCATGGCACGTCAGCCTGAAGATCCGATCGTCCGCAGCATCGTCGACATGATCCGGGGCGCTCAGTTCAACCGCCGTCAGCTGCTCCGCGGCGCGGCTGTGGGCGCCGCGGGTGCGGGTACGCTCGGTCTCGCCTCCTGCGCCGGTGGCGGCGGTGGCGGTGGCGGCGGAGACCGCATCAGCTGGGGCAACTGGACCTACTACCTCGACTTCGACGAGGCGACGGGCGGGTACCCGACCCTCGACGCATTCATGGAGGAGTCGGGCATCACCGTCGACTACATCGAGGACATCGACGACAACAACACCTTCTACGGCAAGATCAAGGACCAGCTCCAGCTCGGCCAGCACACGGGGTACGACGTCATCACCTTCACCGACTGGATGAACGGGCGCATCATCCAGGCCGAGCAGGTGCAGGAGTACGACTACGCGAACCTGCCGAACGTGACGGCGAACCTCGTCGACGCCCAGTGGGACGCGCTCGACGTGGATCCCGGGCGCAAGTTCTCGGTCCCGTGGCAGCTTCCCGCGTCGGGCTGGGTCTGGAACACCGAGGCCGTGCCGAACGGCATCAAGACGCTCGACGACTTCATGCGGCCCGAGCTCAAGGGCAAGGTCGTCGTGCTGAGCGAGATGCGCGACACGATGGGCATGATCCTCGCGGGCCTCGGCTACGACCCGGCCGGCGACTGGGGCGACAAGGAGTTCGACGAGGCGCTGGCCTGGCTCGACGACGGCCTCCAGAGCGGTCAGATCGGCAACGTCAAGGGCAACAGCTACACGCAGGACCTGATCACCGGCGATGCGCTGGCCGCGATGGCGTGGACGGGCGACGTGATCGCCCTCAACTTCGAGAACGGCGATCAGTGGACCCTCGAGATCCCCGAGTCGGGCGGCATGATCGCGTCCGACTCCTTCACCGTGCCCAACGGCACCTCCGCCGAGGCGAAGGAGAAGGTCGAGGAGATGATCAACTACTACTACGACCCGGCCGTGATGGCGCAGGTCGCCGACTACGTCACCTTCATCCCACCGGTGAAGGGCACGCAGGAGGCGATGCAGGAGGTCAATCCCGAGAACGTCGACAACCCGCTGATCTTCCCGAGCGAGGAGGACTGGGAGCACCTGCACCCCTTCCGCACGCTCACCGCGGAAGAGGACAACCGCTACTCCACGGCCTTCCAGAACGCGCTGGGGCTGTGAACCATGGCGGATAACTCCTTCGCATCGTCCGGCGCCGATCTCGAACTGGTCGGGATCGAGAAGCGCTTCCCCGGCTTCACCGCCGTCGAGAACCTCGATCTCACCATCCCCGCGGGCTCGTTCTTCGCGCTGCTCGGCCCCTCGGGCTGCGGCAAGACGACCACGCTCCGCCTGGTCGCGGGGCTCGAGGATCCCACCCGGGGCAAGATCCTGATCGGCGGCAAGGACGTGAGCGGGCTCAAGCCGCACAAGCGTCCGGTCAACACCGTGTTCCAGTCGTATGCGCTGTTCCCGCACATGACCATCCTCGAGAACGTGGCGTTCGGCCTGCGGCGCCGCAGGATCGGCGATCCGGTCGGCAAGGCGCACGAGGCGCTGCGGCTCGTGGAGCTCGACCACATGGCCGACCGCAAGCCGGCGCAGCTCTCGGGCGGGCAGCAGCAGCGCGTCGCGCTGGCGCGGGCCGTCGTGAACCGGCCGGCGCTCCTCCTGCTCGACGAGCCCCTCGGCGCGCTCGACCTCAAGCTGCGTCGCCAGATGCAGCAGGAGCTCAAGCAGATCCAGCAGGAGGTGGGCCTCACCTTCCTGCACGTCACCCACGATCAGGAGGAGGCCATGACCATGGCCGACACCGTCGCGGTGATGAACAAGGGGCGCATCGAGCAGATGGGCGCCCCCGAGGAGCTGTACGAGCTGCCGAGGACCGTGTTCGTCGCCAACTTCCTCGGGCAGTCGAACCTGTTCCAGGTGGAGGTCGCGGGCAGCACCGACCGGGTGCTCCACACCGACCTGAACGGCGCCCGCATCTCCGTGCCGCGTGCGCGCAGCGCGCGCGACAGCGGTGCGATCACGATCGGCGTGCGGCCCGAGAAGCTGACGCTCTCGCAGACCCCGCCCGCGGCGGACGCGTCGACGAACGCGATCGGGCCGGGCCGGGTCGTCGACGTCTCGTTCATCGGCGTGAGCACGCAGTACACCGTGGAACTGCCCGACTCGGGCTCCGTGGAGGTGTTCGCGCAGAACCTCCAGGCCGGCCCGACCGCCGCCCTCGGCGACGAGGTGTGGCTGAGCTGGCACGTCGAGCACACCTTCGGGCTCGCGGACGACCGACTCGAGACCGGTGCACTCACCACCGACTTCTCGACACGGGCGATCGCGACGCAGGCCGCCCAGGCCGAGTAGGAGGCGATCATGGCATTCACCGCCTTCTCCGCAACAGCGAAGGCCGTCGAACAGGCCCCTCGCAAGCGGGGCTGGATCGCCCTGCTGCTGCTGGCGCCCGGCATCGCGTACATGCTGCTGTTCTTCGTGGCGCCGTTCATCCAGCTGGCGCTCACGTCGCTGCAGGCGCCGGCCGAGACCGGGGGCATCGGGCAGTACATCGCCGCGATGCAGTTCTCCAACTACTGGACGGCGCTCCAGGAGTACTGGCCGCACCTGCTGCGCTCCTTCATCTACGCGCTGACCGCGACCATCATCGGGCTGCTCATCAGTTACCCGCTGGCCTACCTCATCGGGGTCAAGGTGCGCTCCAAGCCGATGCTGCAGGGCATCCTGCTGATCCTCGTGGTCGCGCCCTTCTTCATCAGCTTCCTGCTGCGCACGCTCGCGTGGAAGTCGATCCTGCCGAGCGACCTGATCGGCACCCACTTCTCGGTGATCTTCGGCCTGGTGTACAACTTCATCCCGTTCATGGTGCTTCCGATGTTCTCCTCGCTGCAGGCGCTCGACCTGCGGCTGATCGAGGCCGGATCCGATCTGTACGCCTCGCCGGTGACCACGTTCCGCAGGGTCACGCTGCCGCTGTCGATGCCCGGGATCGTCTCGGGCACGCTGCTCAGCTTCATCCCGATGTCGGGCGACTACGTGAACGCGTCGCGCGAGTTCCTGGGCGGCACCTCGACCACGATGATCGGCAACGTCATCGAGTCGAACTTCCTCCAGACCCAGAACTACCCGATGGCGGCCACCCTCTCGATCATCCTCATGGTGATCATCCTGGTGATCGTCGCGACCTATGTGCGCAAGAGCGGTGCGGAGGATCTGCTGTGAAGAATTTCAGCCTCGGAAAGGCGTTCGTCCCGGTCGTCGGAGCGGTCGCGCTCATCTACCTGCTGCTGCCGATCGCGCACGTCATCGTGTTCTCCTTCAACGACGCGGGCCGCAACAACATCATCTGGCGCGGGTTCACGCTCGACAACTGGCAGAACCCCTGCGGGGCGCCCCAGGTGTGCACCGCGTTCGGCAACAGCATCCTGGTCGGGGTGGTCGCGACGGTCATCGCGACGACGCTCGGCACCATGATCGCGATCGCGCTCGTGCGCTACCGCTTCAAGTTCCGCTCCACCGTCAGCCTGCTGCTCTTCACGCCGATGGCCACGCCCGAGGTCGTGCTCGGCGCCGGCCTCGCCGCGCAGTTCCTGCTGGCGGGCGTCGAGAAGGGGATCGGCACGATCATCCTCGCGCACACGATGTTCTGCATCTCGTACGTGGTGGTGGCGGTGAAGGCGCGCGTCGCGAGCCTGAACCCCGCGATCGAGGAGGCCGGGCGGGATCTCTACGCCTCGCCCTCCCAGGTGTTCTGGCGCATCACGCTGCCGATGCTCATGCCGGGCATCATCGGCGCGGCACTGCTGAGCTTCGCGCTGTCGTTCGACGACTTCATCATCACGAACTTCAACTCGGGCACCGCCACGACCTTCCCGAAGTTCATCTACGTCTCCGCGCTCAAGGGCGTGCCGGCGCAGGCGAACGTGCTGGCGTCGATCGTGTTCGTCGGTGCGCTGCTGCTCGTGATCATCGTGCAGATGATCAACATCAACAAGCGGAAGCGCATGGCGCGGGCGTGACCGGCGCGAAGCGGCCCGGGACGGATCCCGTCCCGGGCCGCTTCGGCGCGCCCGGCCGGCGTACGACGCCCGCCCTCGCCGGCAGCGATGTCGGATCCGATGGCGGATCCGATGGTGGGGAGATTCCGGATCGGGTGTAATGTTCTGCTGCTGTCCACCGGACAGCGAACCTCGCCGAGGCGGAGCGATCGCATCCCGTCGGCGGGATCCCGTTCGTGAAGGAGAGAGCATGGCGACTCCAACCTCATCCATCGTCGCGCCGCGCGCGACGCTCAAACGCAGTCTGGGACTCTGGGCCATCGTCGGCCTCGGCCTGGGGTACATGACGCCGACCGTCGTGTTCGACACCTTCGGCCTCGTCGCGCGCGACACGAACAACGTGGTGCCGCTCGCGTACGCGGTGGCGCTGACCGTCATGATCTTCACCGCGATCAGCTACGGCAAGATCGCGGGCGCGATCCCGAGCGCCGGTTCGGCGTACACCTACGCCCGCGAGTCGATCCATCCGAACGTCGGGTTCGTCGTGGGATGGACCGCGCTCATCGACTACATGCTGCTGCCGATGGTGAACTGCCTGATCATCCGCAGCTACCTCGAGGCGTTCTTCCCCGGTGTGCCGGGCGCCGTGTGGGTGGTGGTCTACGTCGTGTTCGTCACGGGGATCATCTACCTGACCATGAAGGGCACCTCGAACGTCAACATGATCCTGCTGGTGTTCTCGATCGTCGTGATGACGGCCTTCGTGGTGATGGTGTTCGTGCAGCTCTCCGGCGGCGCGGGCGTGGGCGGCGTGGTGACGATCCAGCCCTTCTTCCACAGCGGGGTCGAGTTCGGCGCGGTGCTCGCAGGCGCGACGATCGTGTGCTTCTCCTTCATCGGCTTCGACGCCGTCACCATGTACGCGGAGGAGGCGAAGACGCCGAAGATCATGCCGAAGGCGATCCTGCTCACCGTCGTGCTGGGCGGGGCGATCTTCCTCATCGCCGGCTACTTCACCCAGGCGCGCTTCCCGGCGTGGGAGGAGTTCGCCCCCGGCGGCGACATGCAGTACATCGAGGACAGCACGCTGCCGCTCATCGGCGAGTTCGTCGGCGGGAAGGCCTTCGCGGCGGTGCTCACCGCGGCGGGCTTCGCGGCCACCCTCGCCTCCGGTCTCGCCTCGCACGCCTCCGTGTCGCGCATGCTGCTCGTGATGGGGCGCAACAACGTGCTGCCGAAGCGCTTCTTCGGGTACATCAACGCGAAGACCCACACGCCCACCTTCAACATCGTGCTCACGGGCGCCATCTCCCTGCTCGCGATCTCCTTCACGCTGGAGATGATCGCCGCGTACATCAACTACGGCGCGCTGGTCGCGTTCACCTTCGTGAACCTCTCGGTGATCGCCTGGTTCGCGTTCCGCAAGGGGCGCCGCCGCACGCCGAAGGACATCTTCAACTACATCGTCATGCCGCTGCTCGGCACCCTGCTCACGGGGCTGCTCTGGGTCAATCTCGACGGGCACGCGCTGCTCGTCGGCCTGATCTGGTCGGGCCTCGGGGTGATCTACCTCGCGATCATCACGAAGGGCTTCCGGCGCAGGGTGGCCTCCTTCGACGAGGCCCAGCCCGTCACCGGTTTCAACAAGGTCGCCGAGCCCGCGGCCGACGAGCGCTAGGCCGTTCCGCCCCGCGGATCACCGGACCCGGGGCCGCCCGCCTGCTCGACGCGAGCCGGCGGGCGCCCCCGCTCCGGCTCGGATCCCGCGTTCCGGACCCGGCTGCGGCGCAGGCGCGGGTCGAAGAGGGGCAGCGTGACGGAGCACAGGGGGCCGATCAGCAGCGCGAAGGCGACGGTGCCGAGTCCGACGTTGCCGCCGAGCACCCAGCCGATCGCGAGCACCGTCACCTCCACCGCGGTGCGCCCCACCCAGATGGGGGTGCCGAAGCGGGCGTGGATGCCGGTCATGAGGCCGTCGCGCGGGCCGGGCCCGAGATGGGCCCCGATGTAGACTCCGCTCGCGACGGCGAGCAGCACCAGGCCGATGGCGAAGAAGAGCACGCGCAGCCACAGCGCCTCGGGCACGGGCAGCAGCCACAGGCCCAGCTCGATGCCCGGGCCGACGAGCAGGATGTTCAGCACGGTGCCGATGCCGGGCCGCTGGCGCAGCGGGATCCACAGCAGCAGCACGAGCAGGCCGATGATGTTGGTGAGCAGGCCGATGCCGAGCCCCGTGCGCACCGAGAGCCCCTGCGCGAACACCGTCCAGGGATCGACGCCGATCGCGGCGCGGATCATGAAGGCGTCGGCGATGCCGTACAGGAGCAGGCCGGGGATCAGGCGGAGGATGCGGAACGTCACGAGCATCAGTCCACTCCGTATTGGACTGGTGCGCAAGATGCCAATCGCATACAGTGGCCCCATGATCGCTCAGCGCCTCTCCGCCCATCGCCTGCTGCGTCTGCTCGGCAACTGGCGCGGCGCGGGGCACGGATACCTCGAGCTCAGCGAGAGCATCGAGATCCTGGTGCGAGACGGGGCGATCGCGCCGGGCAGCGCGCTCCCGGCGGAACGGCCGCTCGCCGAGGCGCTCGGCGTGAGCCGCACCACCATCAGCGCCTGCTACCGCAGGCTGCGCGAGACCGGGATCGCGCTCTCGCGCCAGGGCTCGGGGACCGTCGTGCGGGCGCCGAGACGGCTCGAGAGCCCATCCGACCACGCGGGAGCCGCCGCCGACATCGACCTCTCGGTCGCCTGCCCGGAGCCCTGGAGCGGACTCGCCGAGCTCGGATCCCGCGCGCTGGCCGAGCACCCCGACACCTTCCTGCTCCCGGGCTACGACACGCTCGGCCGCGCCGCCCTGCGCGCAGCGGTGGCCGAGCGCTACACCCGGCGCGGACTCCCGACGACGGCTGATCAGATCATGATCACGCTCGGAGCGCAGCACGCCATCTTCCTGGTCGCGCGGACCCTGCTCGGCCGCGGCGACCGCAGCCTCATCGAGTCGCCCAGCTATCCCCACGCCCGGGAGGCGCTCGCGGCGACGGGGGCGCTCGTGGCCGAACTGCCGATCGGGCACGACGGATACGACGCGACGGGCATGCTCGACATCGTCGCCCGCACCTCGCCGCGGCTGGCCTACCTGATCCCGGACCACCACAACCCGACCGGTGGCAGCATGCCGATCGAGCTGCGCGCCCGCCTGATCGCCGAGCTGAGCGCCCGGGGGAGCCACGTGATCGCCGACGAGACCACGGCCGAGCTCACGCTGGGGGAGTCGCGACCGATCCTGCCCTTCGCGGCGGCGGCGGATCGCCCGCACCAGCGCGACGCCATCATCACGCTGGGGTCGCTCGGCAAGACCGTCTGGGGCGGGCTGCGCGTGGGCTGGATCCGCGCGACGCCCGAGCTGATCAGCCGACTGGAGGTCGCGCGCCGGGTCGGCGACCTCGGCACCGGCACCTGGGAGCAGGTGATCGCGGAGCTCGCACTCGAGCGCTACGACGAGGTGCTCGCCGACCGCACCCGCGCGCTCACCGCGCGCCACCGGACGCTGACCGAGCAGCTGCGCGCCCGCCTGCCCGGATGGCGCCCCTCGCGCGCCGAGGGCGGCGCGAGCGTGTGGGTCGACCTCGGAGAGCATCGCAGCACCGCGCTGAGCCGCGAGAGCGCCCGGCGCGGGCTGCGGCTCGTGCCGGGGCCGCGCTTCGGCAGCCCCGGGGTGTTCGAGCGGTTCGTGCGCCTGCCGTTCTCGGCGCCGGAGACCGAGCTGGTCGACGCGGTGAGCCGGCTCGGCGAGTCGTGGGAGGCGGGACCGACGGCGGCCTCCGCGCCGATGCGGGAACTCGTGGTGATCTGATCCGGCGCGCGGCGCGGCCACCCGGGACCGCCGGGTAAGCTAGGGGGATCATGCTCGATCTTGACTTCAGTGCACGCATCCGCGCCCTCCGCTCGACCTACGCCGACATCGCGGCGGTGACGGACCTGCCGAGGCTCGATCGCGAGATCGCCGAGCTCGAGCAGCAGGCCGCGGCCCCGGATCTGTGGGACGATCCCGCTGCGGCGCAGAAGGTGACCAGCGGCCTGTCGCACCGCCAGGCGCGCGCGAAGCGCCTGCGCGCCGTGGAGCAGCGCATCGACGACCTCGAGGTGCTGATCGAGCTGGCGCAGGAGATGGACGACGCCGATTCCGCCGCCGAGGCGTCGGAGGAGCTGACCGCCATCGAGGCGGTCGTGCAGGACCTCGAGGTGCAGACCATGCTGTCGGGCGAGTACGACGAGCGCGCCGCCGTCGTCACCATCCGCTCGGGCGCCGGCGGCGACGATGCCACGGACTTCGCCGAGATGCTGCTGCGCATGTACCTGCGCTGGGCCGAGCAGCACGACTACCCGACGAAGGTGCTCGATACCTCCTACGCGGAGGGCGCCGGCATCAAGTCGGCCACCTTCGAGGTCGACGCGCCCTACGCCTTCGGCACGCTCTCGGTCGAGGCGGGCACGCACCGTCTCGCGCGCATCAGCCCCTTCGGCTCGGCCGACAAGCGGCAGACCAGCTTCGCGGGCGTCGAGGTGATCCCGCTGCTCGAGGAGGCGACCGAGGTCGACATCCCCGAGAACGACATCCGCGTCGACGTGTTCCGCTCGAGCGGCCCCGGCGGACAGTCGGTGAACACCACCGACTCCGCGGTGCGCATCACGCACATCCCCACCGGCATCGTCATCTCGATGCAGAACGAGAAGAGCCAGATCCAGAACCGCGCGGCCGCGATGCGCCTGCTGCAGACGCGCCTGCTGCTGCTGCAGAAGGAGCAGGAGGCCGCGAAGAAGAAGGAGCTCGCGGGTTCGATCACCGCGAGCTGGGGCGACCAGATCCGCTCGTACTTCCTCTACGGCCAGCAGCTCGTGAAGGACCTGCGCACCGGGCACGAGTCGTCGCAGCCCGACGCGGTGTTCGACGGGGATCTCGACGGCTTCATCGCCGCGGGCATCCGCTGGCGCTCGCTGTCGAAGGAGTAGCAGCCCCGGCTCCTGCGCCCTCGGCGTGCTGGGAGCGCCCGTGCCCGGTCGTGGCGAACGCGGGCGCGGGATCCACGCTCCGGTCCCGGCCCGATGGATCCTGCGTACTGCGCCTCGCTCTGCTCGCTCGGCAACTGCGAAGAGAGTCGAACTCCCATGCTCCGATGAGGCGATGAGCGCGAGCCCCTCCCGAGGCACGCGCCCACCCGGCTGGGCGAAGCGAGCATCTCAGCCGGAGGAACACCGCGCGCCTGCGCGACGCCCACAGCCGCGGGGCGTATTGTCGAGGCGTCATGATCCTCTTCGAGAACGTCACCAAGAAGTACCGGGGCACCGCGAAACCAGCGCTCGACGGTATCGACCTCAAGGTCGACCGCGGCGAGTTCGTGTTCATCGTGGGCGCCTCCGGTTCGGGGAAATCGAGCTGCCTGCGCCTGATCCTGCGCGAGGATCAGCCGAGCGCGGGCAAGATCCACGTGCTCGGCCAGGACCTCAGCAAGATCTCGTCGCGCAAGGTCCCGTACTTCCGCCGCAACCTCGGAACCGTGTTCCAGGACTTCCGCCTGCTCACCAACAAGACCGTCTACGACAACGTCGCCTTCTCGCTGCAGGTGATCGGCAAGTCGCGCGGCTTCATCCAGGAGGCCGTGCCGGACACGCTCGAGATGGTGGGGCTGTCGGGCAAGGCGAAGCGCTACCCGCACGAGCTCTCCGGCGGTGAGCAGCAGCGCGTGGCGATCGCGCGCGCCATCGTCAACAAACCCGCGATCCTGCTCGCCGACGAGCCCACGGGCAATCTCGATCCCGCGACCAGCCTCGGCATCATGCAGCTGCTGCGCGCCATCAACGCGGCGGGTACGACGGTGGTCATGGCCACGCACGAGGCGACCTTCGTCGACATCATGCAGCAGCGCGTCGTCGAGCTCTCGCAGGGCGTCGTGGTGCGCGACGAGGTCGGCGGCGGATACGGCGAGACCGCGTCGATCCCCGTGACCGACCTCTCCGCCGAGGGCGTGCAGGTGCTGCGCACCACCGAGGCCGTGGTGCGCGCCGCGCTCGCGCCGGGGGACGTCCCCGAGACCGAGCACGCCGAGACGGTGGAGGCGGCGACCGCGGCCGAGGCGCTGGGCGGGGACGAGCGCGATCCGGACACCGCTCCCGTGGCGACCGTGAGGACGGCACGGCGCGCCGAGACCACCGAGGGTGCAGAGGGCGCGGGTCCGTCCGAGCCCGGAGCCGCCGCCGAGGCGGTCCCGGATCCCGAAGGGGCCTCGGACGCCGAAGAGACGGCCGCTCCGGAGGAGGCCGGATCGTCGACCCGCGAGGCCTCGGTGTTCGAGGAACCGCACCCGTTCGGCGCCGACGACTCCGACATCGACGATGACGACACGGTGCGCTCCGGCGGGCCGCAGGCGCGCCGGATCCCGAGCTTCCTCGATCCGGATCGCCCGATGGATCCCGTGCGCATGTCCGAGACCGGCAGCCTGGCGGAGCACCTCGGGTTGCGCCGGAAGAACGACGACCAGACGGATGTGGGGCCGGTGCGATGAGGGCGGGACTGGTGCTCGGCGAGGTCTGGAACGGCCTGCGCCGCAATATGTCGGTGGTCATCTCCGTGGTGCTGGTGACCTTCGTGTCGCTCACCTTCGTGGGGGCGGCGATCCTGATGCAGCTGCAGATCCAGCAGATGAAGACGTTCTGGTACGACCGCGCGCAGGTGGCCGTCTACCTCTGCACGGACTACGACCAGAGTTCGACCTGCGCCGGCGAGGACGCGGGCGAGGACGAGATCGCGGCCGTCGAGGAGGCGCTGCAGTCGGACACGCTGCGCCCCTACGTCGACGACTTCTTCTTCGTGACGCACGAGCAGGCCTACAAGGAGTTCGTGCAGCAGTTCGAGGGCAACCCGATCGTCGACATCACGAAGCCGGAGCAGCTCAACCAGACCTTCTGGATCAAGCTCAAGGATCCCTCGCGCTCCGACATCATCACGGAGACGTTCTCGGGCATCCCCGGCGTGCAGAGCGTCTCGGACCAGCGCAGCCTGCTCGATCGGATCTTCCTGTTCCTGGGGGTGGCGAGCTACACGGCGATCGTCATCGCGGGGCTCATGCTGGTGGCGGCCATGCTGCTGATCTCGACCACGATCAGGCTCTCGGCGTTCTCGCGCCGGCGGGAGATCGGGATCATGCGCCTCGTGGGCGCGTCGAACCGGTTCATCCAGACCCCCTTCATATTGGAGGGCATCATCGCCGCGCTCTTCGGCGCCGTGCTCGCGAGCGCCGCGTCGGTGGCGATCGTGCGCTTCTTCGTGCAGGGATTCCTCGCCCGGGAGGTGCCGTTCACGAGTTACATCACGGTGGAGCAGGCGCTCGTGGTGCCGCCGATCCTCGTGCTGGTGGGAGTGGTGCTCTCGGCGATCGCGGCGAAGATCGCGATCACCAGATACCTGCGGGTGTAGCGCAGAGCGTCCCCGGGGCGGGCCGCGGATCCGGATCTCGGGGCCGGGGCTCGTCGAAACCGAGCCCATCGTGCGAGCCCGAGCCCTCCCGCGCCGATAATCCGTGCGGGTTGGAGCAATCGGCTCGGTTCGGGCGCCTCGAGGCCGGGCGCCGCGAGGCCGGGCGGCGCCTCGAGGCCGGGCGGCTCGGCGTGGCGGGCGGAACGGCGGCGGTGTGCGATAAGCTGGTTCTTCGCGCGTGAGCGCGGACCCCGAACCACCCCGGCCGCAGGAAGGATGTGACATGAGCCCGAAGGAGACCGGCGAGAAGCTGATCGCCTCCAACAAGAAGGCCCGGCACGAGTACCACATCCTCGACACCTACGAGGCGGGCCTGGTGCTCACGGGCAGCGAGGTGAAGTCGCTGCGCATGGGACGCGCGTCGCTCGTCGACGGATACGTGTTCATCGAGCGCGGCGAGGCCTGGCTCGACGCCGCCTACATCCCCGAGTACCTCAACGGCTCGTGGACGAACCACGCGCCGCGCCGCAAGCGCAAGCTGCTGCTGCACCGCCAGCAGATCGACAAGCTCTACCAGAAGACCCGCGAGGGCGGCATGACGATCGTGCCGCTGCGCCTGTACTTCCTCGACGGCCGCGCGAAGGTCGAGATCGCCCTCGCGAAGGGCAAGAAGGAGTACGACAAGCGCCAGACCATGCGCGAGCGGCAGGACAAGCGCGAGGCCGAACGGGCGATGCGCACCCGCAACCGGATGGGGGAGTAGGCGCTCCCTCGGGTGTCCCCGCGTCGCGGGCGGATCCTGCGACGCGCCTGACGCGGTGGCGCCACCGCGGAATGCGCGGAACGCTGGCGCGTTCCGTTTCAGCATTCCGCGCACGCAGGAGGACGAGGTCGAGCACACCCCCTGTCCATCCTGCGCGGAGCGAGCTTGCGAGCGCAGTCGCAGGATCCACCGGCGCGGTGCCGACGCCGGTCACGCCGCCTACACCGCGTCGAGGGCACGGCTGACGTCGAGCAGGATCCCGCTCTGCAGCCCGTGCCAGTGCCGGGTGTCGGGATCGGGCCACGACGAGAGCTTGACGATCACGGAGTCGGTGCGCGGATCGAGCCAGAGGTTCTGGCCGTGGATGCCGATGCCGCTCACGTTGCCGCGCTCGTTGCCCGTGCACCACCACTGGCGCGTGTAGCTGCCCTCGGGGAATGCGGAGGTGAAACCCTCGTCGGTCATGGCTTCGCGGGAGCCGCCGGCCAGCACGCTTTCCACCCAGCCCTGCGATACGACCCGTCCGCCGGGAGCGACGCCGCCGTCGAGCATCATGCGGCCCACGCGTGTGAGATCCCGCGCGGTGCAGGAGACGCCCCCGTTCGCGAAGCCGAAGCCGGTCTGGTCGACCGTGATGGTCGCATCCCGATCGGCGTCGAGCTTCGCCCACAGGTACGTGGAGAGCGCTTCGACGTAGCGCAGACCGGTGACCCGCTCGACGATCCAGGCGAGCACGTCGGTGTTCGCCGAGCAGTACTGGAACTCGCCGGTGCCGCCGTCGCCGCGGAGGGTGGTGAGGAACTCGTAGGTGTCGGCGGGGTCCCCGTCTCGCCGCGTGCGCCAGCCGGCGGAGCGATCGTGGGTCTGCACCTCCGAGGCCGGATCGACGTAGTCCTCGTTGTAGTCGATCGAGATCTGCATGTCGAGCACCTGCAGCACGGAGGGCCCGTCGTAGACGGAGCCCGCGAGCTCGGGTACATACTCGGTGACGGGCTGCGCGGGATCGATGCGCCCCTCGTCGATCAGCGCGCCGACGACCGTGCCGCACAGCGACTTCGAGACGCTCATCAGCAGGTGACGGTCGTCGGGTGCGAAACCCGCCCGGTAGTACTCGGCGAGGACCTCGGAGCCGCGCAGCACGAGGAATGCGTCGGTGCAGGTCTCCTCGAGCCGCTGCTCGAGATCGGGGAGCCGCGTCGCGAGCGCGTCGAGCCGCACGACGGGCTCCGCGGGCGTCGCCGGGTCGCGCCGGGAGACCGCCGCCGTGGGCAGCAGCTCGCCCAGGCGGGCGAAGGCCCAGCGGTTGTGCGGGGCCTCCTGCCAGCTGTCGAGTGTCGGCTCCCCGGCCGCGGCTCCGGGATACCTGGCGGGGTGCTGGCCGGTGGAACGTGCGTTCATCGAGTGTCTCCGAAGGTGTAGCCGCGGCGGGTGAAGAGATAGTAGAGGCCACCGCTGACGATCATCGCGACGGGGGCGGAGAGATCGATGTAGCCCATGGCCTCGGCGACCGCGCCGCTCCAGAAATCGGTGGTGAGGAAGAAGGAGGCGGCAGCGCCGCCGATGATCCCCGCGGCGAGGCCGGGAATGCTGAAGCCGCCGGTGTACCAGTACTTCGCCCCCCGGCGCTCGTCGAAGAGATCGAGGCCATCGTATCGGTTGCGGCGCAGCCAGATGTCCATGCAGTAGACGGTGATGCCCGGAGCCGAGATGAGGATCAGCACCTGCAGCATGATGTTCACCGCGTCGAGCAGGCTGGTCGACATGACCAGGTAGATGGTGAAGAAGGTGCCGAGCACGCCGATGATGATGGCCGAGGGGATGCGCCGGATCGGGATGCCGATCGACTGGAACGCCATGCTGGCGGTGTAGGTGGTCATGCCGTTGAGGGCGACGGTGTTGACGATGACGCCGATCACGAAGATGGGCGCGAGCCAGACCGGGAGCATGTCGAGCAGGGCGAACTCGATGCCGAACTCGAGTGCATCTGCCGAGACCACGCTGCCGAGCAGCGCGCCGATCGAGGTGAAGAAGAAGGTGGGGAGGGCGCCGCCGAGGGCCGTGGCCGCGATGATGCGGGAGGGCTTCGTGTCGGCGGGCAGGTACCGGGCCATGTCGGCGCTGTTCGAGAACGAGAGCGGGGTCGAGGCGAGGATGGCGAAGCTGATGGTGAGGCTCGACCACAGCTCGATGCCGCCGAGGGGCTCGGGCTGCTGGAAGGACCAGTCGACGGTCGGCAGGATGAACGCGGTGACGGCCAGGAAGATCACCAGCAGGGCGATGGTGAGTGCCGCGTAGGCCTTCAGGATGAGCGCGTGGCCGTAGACCGCGACGAGCACGGTGATCGCCGCGACGCCGATCGTCACGAAGATGAGCGCCAGATCCTTGTCGACGCCCAGCTGCGCGAGGAGCTCCGCGCCCATGAACGACGAGGCCACCCAGTTGAGGGCGAGGAAGACCCCCGAGATGAACCAGCCGTAGAAGGCGATGTAGATCTTGTTGCCGATCACGCCGTAGATCGCGCGGGTGATCACCGAGCCGGAGGTGCCGGCCGCGGGGCCGCTGATCGCGACGATCCCCGGGAGGACCCAGAGCAGGTTCGAGGCCGCGATGACGATGATCGCCTGCCAGATCTCGAGCCCGAGGAGAACGGTGAGGGACGCGCCGATGGTGAAGTTGAGCACGCTGACCATCGGCGCCGCCCAGACGCCGAAGAGCTCTCGCGGGCGCCCGTGGCGTTCGGATTCGGAGATGAGCTCGATGCCTCGGGTCTCGGGCTGAGTGGCGACGTCGACGAAGGCTTCGTCGGCGGTGGCGGGGGTCTTGCGCACGGGGGAGTTCCTCTCGCGAAGCCTCGAGCGTCGTTGCCGGGCCGGGCGGAGCAACTCTGCTATTGGTCATGAGGCCAATGGGCTATTGGTCACCTATACAATATGAAGATGGACAAGGTGTCAAGCCGGAAGGCGCCGAGGGTGCGGAAGCAGCCCGAGGAGCGGCGCGCGGAGATCCTCTCGGAGGCGGCGCGGATCGCGCTCGAGAGCGGGCTCGAGCGGATCACGCTGCGCGCGGTGGCCGAGCAGCTGGGCGTGAGGCCGGGGCTCATCAGCCATTACTTTCCCGCGGCGGAGGACCTGGTGATCGCGGCCTTCGAGCTCGCCATCACCACCGAGCGGGAGTGGCTCTTCAGTGCGCGGGGCACGGCGCTGGAGCGTCTCATCGGATTCGTGCGTCGCGTGGAGTCGGACGAGGCGGCCGAGCTGGCCCGGCTCTGGCTCAACGCCCGTCACCTCGCGCGCTTCATGCCGGCGCTCGTCGAGGCCATCGAGCGGCAGGAGGCGCTCGATCGGGACCGCCTGATCGAGCTGATCGAGGATGGCAGGACCGAGGGGGCCTTCGAGGTCGCGGACGTGCTCGGCGCCTGCGTGCGGATCTTCATGGCGGTCGACGGCTTCGGCGCCTATGCGAACAACCGGACGCCGTTCGAGCACGAGGCCTACGACCGCTACGTCATCGACGTCTGCGAGTGGGCGCTGGGGCTCGATTCGGGATCGCTGCGCGCCGCGGTGCGGCGCGTCGGGTGATCCTGGATTCTTCACTTCGGCCTCCGGAAGTGCTATCCTGTAAGGCCGGGATCGATCCCGGATTGACAATTCCACAGCGCGTGATGCGAATGCCCCAGACTGCGCCGCCGAGGCGCATCGCACGGGGCCGATCGGTTTCGACACGTCGATTTGAGACTGTGAGAAGCGGGCCGAGGACGCGGAGTTATCTCGTAAACGCCCTTCGCAAATCATAGGTGCCAACGCTAAGCGCACCGACTTCGCTCTCGCTGCCTAAGCAGTAAGACCGAGTCCGTCAGGTCGGGTGGGCCTCCGCCCCGGTTTCCTGGCGTCATCTAGGAGGCTTGCTGGTTCGTCGTGCCGCAGGGCGAACCGGGACTTTCACTGAGGCTGGGCCTGTCATCCTAGGTGTTCGTGGCAAAGGATGGGGCCGAGTAGAACGTCTGCACGAACTACGCTCGTAGAAGGCACGGAATCGTCGAAGTGGACCGGGGTTCGATTCCCCGCGGCTCCACCGGAGCACCCGCATCACGCGCTGTGAGAATCCTCCCCGCCCGGGGCTGCTTCCGTCGCACCCGCGCGGCCGCGCGATGGTCCCGCATCCGAGTCGGGGCCGCGGATGACCCCCGTTCCGGGGTCGTCTTCGGAGCAATGCGCCGTGCGCGGGTGCCGGAGTCGCCGCGGCTGCGTATGATCGCAGTCATGGCCAACACATCCGTGCCCGCAGCAGTCCAGGCTCTCGTCGACGCGATCAACGCCGCCGACATCGAAGCCTTCGTCTCGGCGTTCACCGCCGACGGATTCGTCGACGACTGGGGTCGTGTGCTGCACGGACCCGAGGGAGTGCGCAGCTGGGCGGTCACCGATGCGATCGGCGCGGGAGCGCAGATGAACGTGATCGAGGCCGTGACCGACGGCGACGTCACCGAGATCCGCTTCACCTGGAGCAGCCGGGTCTTCAACGGCGAGTCGACCGCGTTCGCCACCGTGCGCGGCGACCGGATCGCCTCGTTCCGCATCCCGCCCCACGCGTGAGCGCCTCGCCGACGATCTCGACTCACTCGCGGGTCAACGCGACTCTCCGGCGTCGTGGGCGACCACGGATGCGGTGATCTCGCCCATGAACGGTGCTTCGATGAGCCGGGAGACGCGGCAATCGAGCACGTACAGGCCCGACCCGCCGTCGAGCCAAGCGGCGAACCCGGCGAGATCCGCGAGTGTGCGGATCGTGCTTCCCGCCGCCCCGACCGCCCGGGCCGCCGCCGCGAAATCGACCTCCTCGATGAGCATCGGCTCGGCGGCGAGGCCCTGAGCGTTCGCGTATTGGATGACCTCTGCGTTGTACGCGGCATCGTTCCAGACGAGCACCACGCATCTGGTGCGCGACCTGGCGAGCGTATCGAGGTCCGCGAGCGCCATGAGCGCGGAACCGTCGCCCGTGGCGGCGAGCACGAGCTCCCCCCGGGAGGCCGCGCAGGCGCCGATCGCTCCGAGGAGGCCGAGCCCGGTCGATTGGAAGGCGGAGCCCATGAACAGCGGGGGAAGGCTCGGGTCGGGGGAGAGATATCTCGGCGCCCAGGAGATGCTGTGCCCGATGTCCTGCACGAGGCGGCGTCGCGCCGGCAGGATCTCCTCGAGGCGGATCGCGATCGCGCGCGGGTCGAGGCGTCCGTCCTGCGCGAGTTCGGAAGCGGGGCGCTCGGGGGCCGGAGGAGACGCGGTGCCGAGCGTCGCCGCCCAACCGGAGGGCCCGGCGCCGATGGCTCGAACGGCCGAACGGAGCGCGGGGACGAGATCCGCCGCGTCACCGCGGAGCGTGCGTTCGATCGGGGCCTGCGTCGGCCCCGGGTCGAGGTCGATCCGGATCACTCTCGCGCTGCCGAACGCCCGCCCGAAGCGGGTGCTGAAGGGGTTCAACCCGGCGCCGACGACGAGCACGGCGTCCGCTGACGCGATCAGGCCCGCTGATTCCTCATCGGCGAAGCCGCCGACGACCCCGAGGGAGGGGAGGCCCGATCCGAAGGCGCCGCGCGCGACCGCGGTGGTCGCCGTCGGCGCGCCGAGGGCTTCCGCGAGCTCCCGCAACTCGCCGATCATCCCGGCGAGAAGGGCGCCGCGCCCCGCGACGATGAGCGGCCGCTCCGCGGCGGTGAGGATCTGAGCCGCCTCGGCGACGTCATGCGGCCGATCCGTCGCGCTCGCGGAGCCGCCATCCGCGTCGCCGGATCCCGCAGCTCCTGCGACCCGCACCGCCGCTGCGGAGCGGTGCTCGGCGAGCGGTCCAGGGGTCCGGCCGTTCCGGGGGACCCCGGTGTCGGCCGGTCGCGTCGCGATGTCGTAGGGGATCTCGATCACGACCGGACGGCGCTCGGAGCGCGCCGTCTCGACGGCGCGACGGATCTCGTTCCCCGTGTTCGCCGCGGTGAGGGTGACGGAGAGCGCGCCGACGGCGCGCACGCATGCGCTCTGGTCGATGTCCCAGGGTCGCGGAGGCGTGGGCGGCGCGCCGGTGACGAGCAGGAGCGGCGACCGCGCCGCTGCTGCCTCCGCGAGCGGCGTGAGGGCGTTCGCGAAGCCGGGACCGTAGGTGGTCGTGGCGATCGCGAGCTCGCCGGCCGCTCGCGCGAATCCGTCGGCGGCGCCGACCGCGCCGGCTTCGTGGCGGGTCGGGGTGAACGGCACGCCCGCCGCGACGAGCGCATCGACGAAGTGCGCGTTCCCGTTCCCGAGCACCCCGAATGCGACGCTCGCGGCCCGTGCGAGTTCGGACGCGGCGAGCTCTGACACCGAGGGCGCCGAGGACGGTCGCACGGTGCTCATCGGATGCCCCCGTCCCACACGCGGACGCCGTCGACGTAGGTCTCGAGCACGGTGATATCGCCGATCTCACGCACCGGCGTCTCGAACGGGTCCCGGTCGAGGACCACGAAGTCCGCCCGTTTGCCGATGGCGAGCGATCCAGTCCACTCGTCCGACCCGGCGGCGCGGGCCGCGTCGATCGTGTAGGCGGCGAGCGCCTCTTCGACGGTGATGCGCTCATCCGGCGCGAGCGCGCGGCCGGTCTGGGAACGCCGGTCGACGAGCACCTGGATCGCGCGGAGGGGCGTCCCCGCGTGCGGTCGGTCGGTCGAGGCGACGAGGCGCACACCCGCATCGAGCAGCGATCTGCCGCGGTACAACCGCTCGGTGCGCTCGGGGCCCATGATGTCGGCGAAGTCGTCGCCGCTCGTCCAGAGGAAACAGGGCTGCGCGACCACGGTCACGCCGAGGTCCGCCAGGGCGGCGAGCTGGTCGTCGCGGATGTAGGCCCCGTGTTCGAGCCGCGGCCTGGTGTCGGCCCCCGGGGCGCGCCGGTGCGCCGCGCGCAGCGCCTCGATCGCCGCGTCGATCGCGACATCGCCGATCGCGTGGATGGCGATCCGGTAGCCGGAGGCGTGCGTCGCCGCGACCTGATCGATGAGCTCGCGGCGGTCGCCGGCGAGCATGCCGACGTTGTCGGTGCCCGTGTACGGCTCGCTGAACGCGGCGGTCCTCGCCATCATGCCGCCGTCGAACCAGAACTTCACCGGGCCGAGCGCGAGGCGCTCGCCGCCGAACCCCGACGCGATGCCAAGATCGAGTCCGAGTTCGATTCCGTCGCCGGGGTTCGGTGCAAGCGGGTGCAGCGCACCGTGGTGCGGCATGAGGGTTGCACGCACCGGGAGCCTCCCCGAAGCGGCGAGGTTCTGATAGGCGCGCAGCTCGACGGCGGAGATCGAGGCGAGACCGGCCCCGATCCCCGCGTCGACGACGCTCGTCACGCCGTCCTGCGCGCACTGCTCGGCGGCGATGCGCACCGCGCGCTCGATGAGCTCGACAGGGTACGGATACACCTGCTCGCTCACGAGTTCCTGCTCCTCCTCGAGGAGGAGCCCCGCGCGTCCGAGGCACGCGTCGGCGAGGTCCTGATCCCTCGCCCCGGCGAGCGCCGCGGTGCTCGCCACCGACGCGTGCCCCGAGAAGTGCTTCACCCAGACCGGCCGTCCGCCTCCCGCCGCGTCGAGCTTCGCGGCGGTGAGATGCGCGCCCCCGATGCGTCGCTGATCGTAGCCGGTGACCTCGATCCATTCGGTCCGGCCCCGCTCGTCCGCCGCCTCGCGGATTCGGGCGAGCACCCCCTGCGGAGTGATCTCGTCGGTCACGTCGACCGTGAACTCGCGCATCCCGGTCCACCCGAGGTGGGTGTGCGCGTCGATGAAGCCCGGGGTGATCGTGCGACCGCGGCAGTCGACCGTGGTCACGGCGTCGAGACCCGCGATGTCGTCGTCGAACCCGAGAATGCTGCCGTTCCAGACGGCCATCGCCTCGGCGAGCGGCCGGGACCGGTCGGCGGTGCGGATGACCGCGTTCGTGAGGATGAGGTCAGCGCGCACGCTGCACTCCTTTCGTGAGGGGCATGGAGGGGATTGGCGGGGCGGACGCTATACGAGCGTCGTGGCCGGTTCGGCGGATCCGGCGGGTTCGGAGCCGCTGTCCAGCCGAGCCCGGTCCCGTTCGACGCCGGCCTTGATGTACGGCGTCTGCATGAGCAGCACGCACACGAGGGTGGCGACCATGCCCGCGGCGAGGAAGCCGGCGATCGACCACCAGCTCCCGGTGGCGAGATACAGCCCCGACACGATGGCCGGTGCGAATCCCGAGAAGATGCCGACGAGGTTGAAGCCGAGCGACATCCCCGAATAGCGGATGCGCTCGTCGAACAGTTCCGCGAACAGCGTCGGATACGCGGCGAACGGGAGCGAGATGATCGGGAACCAGATGATCATCGCGAGCGTGATCGACCACGCCTCGTTGATGTTGATGAGCATGAAGAACGGAGTGACGTAGAGGATCCCCAGCCCGACTGCCCAGTAGATGAGGCTCTTCGGGCGGTACTTCAGCATGATGACGGCGTAGATCGGGAGCACGACGAGCTCGGCGACGCCGCCCCAGAGCACGGCGCTCGTCACGTCCGTCGCCTCGCCCTGGAGGGTGGTGGTGACGTAGCCGACGAGGAACACGGTCGCGACGGTGAAGCCGGTGAGCTCCAGGATGCGGGATCCCGCGACGAGCAGGATGCGGCCCCAAGCAGACACGATCGCCTCCTTGATCGGGAATCTCGCCGATCCGCTGTCCGCCGTCGCCGAGGTGAAGTCGTCGGTCTCCTCGACGGTGCGGCGGATCACGTATCCCACGACGATGAGGAGCGCGCTCACGAGGAAGGGAATGCGCCAGCCCCAGCTGAGCATGTCCTCCTCCGGCAGCATGGCGACGAGGATGAAGGCGCCGTTCGCCATGATCGTGCCGACGGGGCTGCCGAGCTGCGGGGCGACCCCGAAGAACGCGCGCCAGCGGAGCGGGGCGTTCTCGGTGACGACGAGGACGGATCCGCCCCATTCGCCGCCGACGCCGATCCCCTGGATGATGCGCAGGAGCACGAGCAGGATCGCCGCCGTGCTGCCGATCTGCGTGGCGTCGGGAAGGAGGCCGACGGCGACGGTCGCCGCCCCCATGACGAGCAGCGACCAGGTGAAGGCCACTCGGCGCCCGTGGCGATCGCCGATATGCCCGAAGATGACCGCCCCGAGCGGTCGGGCGAGGAAGCCCACCGCGAACGTGAGCAGGCTGAACAGCGTGCCGAGGGCCGGGTCGAGATCGTGGAAGAAGACGCGGTTGAAGATGAGCGCGGACGCCGTTCCGTAGATGAAGAAGTCGTACCATTCGATCGAGCTTCCGAGGAAGGCCCCGACGGTGGCTCTCGTGAGGTTGCGGTTCATGTTTTCCTTTCTTGGCGCATCGTCGCGCCGGATCGCCGCGGGGTGCGGCTAGCCTTCGATGTGAGGGCAGCGCCCCCGCATCATGGACGAGATCTCCCGCTGTCCGACGTCGCCGCCCGCGAGTGCGGCGGCGACCGTCTCGACGTCGCGCTCCGGGCGATTCTGCCCGAGCTTGGTCTTCACCTGGAGGTCCGCGACAGGGATCGAGAATCCGAGCACCTGCGGGAGGAGCCGTTCGAGCCGCGCGTGCGACGCGGCGTCGAGCGTCCAGGGGCGCGGGGCGAGGGAATGCGATGACTCGTGGTCGGCGACGAGATCGAGGAGGTGGTCGCGCAGCTCCGTCTCCGCGAGCCGTGTCGCGTTTCCCGCGATGTGCACGGGCACGTAGTTGTAGGTCGGCAGACCCTCGCTGTGATACCAGTTCGGAGTGATGTAGCTCGCGGGGCCGGGGAAGACGACCGTCACCCGCCCGCCCGCCGCGAGCTGCCGGCTCGTGGGGTCGACGAGGGGCATGTGCCCGACGAGCACGGGGTCGCCGTGCTCGTTCTCACGCCAGAGCACGGGCATGTGCGCGATGGCGAGCGGGTCCTCGGTGATGATGATCGCGAGCGGATGGTGATCCACTACGGCCTTCGCCGTGCCGAGCGGGTCGCTCGGGGCGTAGGAGGGGTTGATCCACATTGACGTTCCCTAACTGTATTGATACAGTTTGTAACTGTGCTAATCGATGAACTGGCGCCGGTAGCGTACACGGACGATCTGGTCTCCGCAATCACGTCCCGGATTCGTGACGGGAGACTCGCCCCCGGAACGCGGCTGCCGTCGATCCGCGCACTCGCCGCGGCCGTCGGCCTCAGCCCCGGGAGCGTTGCGACGGCGATGCGCACCCTTGCGGCGCGCGGGCTCATCGTGTCGACCCAGGGGCGACGAAGCGTCGTCGCCGATCTCGCGCGGCTCCCGGTGAGCTATCTCTCAACCGTGCCGACCGGAGTCGTCGACCTGAGCTCCGTCGAGCCCGATCCGGATCTCCTCCCCGATATCGCCTCGTACGTCGGCCCGGAGCTCTATGCGGCGAGCATGTACGACGCGACGAACCTCGTTCCCGAGCTCGATGCCGTGGTGCGGGCCGCATTCGAGGCCGACGGGGTGAGCGGGGAACTCACCGCGACGAACGGCGCGCTCGACGCGCTCGAACGGATCCTCGCCGCGCGCCTGCACCCGGGCGACGTCGTTCTGGTCGAGGATCCGTGCTGGGGATCGCAGCGCACGCTCCTGCAGGTCCTCGGTCTGGAGTGCGTCGGCGTCGCGATCGACGATGAGGGCTTCCTTCCGGCGGCGCTCGCCGCGCGGCTCGCGCAGCGCCGGGTCTCCGCGGTGATCCACACCCCGCGCGGACAGAATCCGACCGGCTCCGCGCTGACGGCGGAGCGCGCGCGTGCGCTCCGCCGCGTGCTCGAGAGGCATCCGGACGTGCTCGTCATCGAGGACGATCACCTCTCGGACGTCGCATCCGTGCCGTTCCACACGCTCACGACAGGCCGCGCGGCATGGGCGATCGTCCGCTCGTTCAGTAAGACGCTGGGCCCCGATCTCCGCCTCGCGGTCGCGGCGATGGACTCCGATACGACGGACCGGGTGCAGATGCGCCAGCTCATCGGTCCAGGATGGGTGAGCCACCTCACCCAGCGGCTCGCCGCACGAGTGCTCGCCGATCCGGTCGCTCGGGACCGGATCGCACGCGCCGCGGCGAGCTACGTCGAGCGCCGCGAGCTGCTCATCGGCGCCCTCGCCCGTGAGGGGGTCGAGGCGCGCGGCGTCTGCGGGTTCACCGTCTGCGTGCCGGTTCCGGCCGAGGCCGAGGTGGTCGCCGCGCTCGCGCGGAAGGGGTGGGCGGTGCAGGCGGGAGAACCCTACCGGCTCGAGAGCCGGCCGTTCATCCGAGTGTGCATCTCCCCGCTCACGCCGAGCGGGGTGCTCGAGTTCGCGACCGACCTGGCGTCGGTGCTGCTCACCCCTCGCCGCGCGCTCCGACGCTGAGGGCGCCCGGGCGCACGGCGCACCCGGGTGGGGGCGCAGGCTCGACCCTGCGGCTCCCCGGAGCTTCAGCGGCTCAGGGCCGCTCGGCCCAGGCGCAGCCCATCACGCCGTCCTGGATGACGCCCACGAGCTGCCATCCGGGGAAGTCCTCGCCGTACACCGGCCAGGCATCCAGCGGGAACACCGACACCTCGGCGCCCCCGGTCACCTCGGGTGATCCCGTATCGGGCCCCGCGTAGATCGGGCCCCTGTAGGGATCCGCGTGGTAGTCGGCGGCGACGGGGCACAGCCCGCCGAAGCCGCCCACCGGCGCCGTCTGCACCGGCCACCACTCCGAGCCGTGGAGCTCGATCGCGGAGACGGTGCGGGTGCGCTCGTCGCTGCCCACGTCCACGCAGGCGAGGGTCATGTCCTCACCGA
>NZ_JAIVPF010000047.1:0-20345 GCF_053528595.1 Leucobacter sp.
CATGTTGATAGAGTTACGGCGGCCATAGCGTCAGGGAAACGCCCGGACACATTCCGAACCCGGAAGCTAAGACTGACATCGCCAATGGTACTGCGAGGGGGACCTCGTGGGAGAGTAGGACACCGCCGGACACCTTTTCGAAGCCCCGAGGAGCTCGCCATCGCAGGCGAGCACCTCGGGGCTTTTTCCATATCTGCGTCGTTCTCGCGCAGCCGCTCCCGCACCCGGCCCGCACCGCTTCCGCGGCCGTTCCTCGACGCCGAGCCGCCGCGCCCGACGACGCCCCGGTCCAGGTTTCACCGCTGCGTTTCCGATAGAATCGATGCGGAGAACAGCACACGGCTAGACAGACGGAAGCGGGCTGCCTATGGGAGCGATGATGAGCATGCTGCTCGTCCTCGCTCTGAGCGCCCTGGTGATCCATCCGATCGTCCAACGCTTCGGACGTCGCACCTTCATCGCCCTGGCCCTGCTGATGGCCGCCGCCTTCGCGGTGCTGCTGTGGCTGGCCCAGCCCGTCTTCTCGGGCGAGGTGCTCACCGAATCGATCGAGTGGATCCCGCAGCTCGGCATGACGCTCTCGCTGCGCCTGGATGCCGTATCGGCGCTGTTCGCCCTGCTCGTCACCGGCGCCGGCGCGCTCGTGCTGCTCTACTGCACCAACTACTTCGAGGACGGCGAGGCCGGACTGCCCCGCTTCGCCGCGGTCTTCATGGGCTTCGCGACCTCGATGCTGGGGCTCGTGCTCGCCGACGACCTGTATCTGCTCTTCATCTTCTGGGAGGGGACCACGGTCTTCTCCTTCCTGCTGATCGGTCACGTGACGAGGCTCCGCACGGCCAACGCGGCCGCGCTGCAGGCACTCATGGTGACGACCCTCGGCGGCCTCGCGATGCTCGTCGGCTTCGTGCTGCTCGCGCAGCAGACCGGCACCTCGCTGCTCTCCGAGATCATCGCGCAGCCCCCGCGGGGGCCGATCGCGACCGTCGCGGTGTTCCTGGTGCTGGCGGGCGCGCTCTCGAAGTCGGCCATCTTCCCGTTCCACTTCTGGTTGCCCGGCGCGATGGCGGCGCCCACACCGGTCAGCGCCTACCTCCACGCGGCCGCGATGGTCAAGGCGGGCGTGTACCTCATCGCCCGCGTCGGCCCCGGCTTCGGGGAGGTCGCCGGCTATCGCGAGACGCTGGTGGTGCTCGGAGCGGTCACCATGCTCAACGGCGGCATCCGTGCGCTCAAGCAGTACGACATCAAGCTCGTCGTCGCCCACGGCACGGTCAGCCAGCTCGGTCTGCTGGTGATGGTGTTCGGGGTGGCGGATCCCCGCGCATCGTTCGCCGGGCTGGCGCTGCTGCTCGCGCACGCCCTCGCAAAGGCCCCGCTGTTCCTCGCGGTCGGCATCATCGATCACTCCACGGGCACCCGCGACCTGCGCAAGCTGTGCGGCGTCGGCAGGAGGATGCCAGTCCTCGCGCTCATCACGACCGCGGCGGCCGCCTCCATGGCCGGTCTGCCGCCCTTCGTGGGCTTCGTGGCGAAGGAGGCCGCGTTCACCGAACTGCTGAGGATCGGCGCCGACGAACCGCTCGCCTACGTGGCCTTCGCCGTCGCGGTGCTCGGAAGCGTGCTCACGGTGGCCTATATGGGCCGCTTCCTGTGGGGCGCCTTCGCCGACAAGCCCGACACGGTCGAGTGCGCCGTCATCCACCGGCCGAGCTGGAGCATCTGCATCGCCCCGGCCGCGTTCGCCCTGGCGACGCTGGCCGGCGGCCTGCTCGCCTCGCCCCTCGACCCCGTGCTGCAGGCGACCGTACCCGGGGCGCATCCCGAGCACCTGGCGCTGTGGCACGGCCTCACCCCGGCGCTCGGCGCATCGGTCGCCGTGATCGCGCTCGGCCTGCTGCTCGCGGTCCTGCTCTCGCGGCGTGCGGCGCAGCTGCCGGCCCTGCCGGAGCGGTTCTCCGCCTCGCACGCCTACTGGGTCGTCACCCACTGGGTCGACAGCCTCGCCGTGAGGGTCACCTCGCTCACGCAGCGCGGTTCGCTGCCCTTCTACCTCGCAGTGATCCTCATCGTCGTGGTGGCGGCGCTCGGCGGGACCCTGCTCGTGACGGGGGAGTGGCCCGATGAGTTCGAGCTCATCAGCTCGCCCGTCCAGCTCCCCATCGCCATCATCATGATCGTCGCCGCGATCTTCTCGCTGCGCGCGCGCACCCGCTTCCAGGCCGTCGTGCTGGTCGGCGTGACGGGGTACGGCATGGCCGCCATCTTCGCGATGCACGGTGCGCCCGATCTGGCACTGACCCAGGCACTGGTCGAGACGGTCACCCTCATCGCCTTCGTGCTCGTGATCCGGCGCCTGCCGCAGCGGCTGGGCAGCCGCCCGAGCCGCAGGGTGCGCTGGGGTCGCGCGCTCATCGGGTCCGCGGTCGGCCTCGTCATCGGCGCGTTCGCGGTCGTGGCGCTCGGCTCCCGCATCGCCGAGCCGATCTCCCTGCAGATCCCGGATCTCGCCTACGCCGGCGGTCACGGCACGAACGCCGTGAACGTGATGCTGGTCGACATCCGCGGGTGGGACACGATGGGCGAGCTCTCCGTGATCCTCGCGGCGGCGACCGGTGTCGCGTCCCTCGTGTTCCTCAGCACGCGCGCCGATCTGCGCCCGAAGATCAGCCGTCGCGACGCGCGCTCGCAGGCGCGCGAGCATCTGCTGCGCATCGCGGACCCGGACGATCCCGCGAGCCGCGTCTCCTGGCTGCTCGCCGGCCGCCATCTCAACCCCGCGCGGCGCTCGATCCTGCTCGAGGTCGTGGTGCGGCTGCTCTTCCACGCCCTCATCATCCTGTCGCTCTACCTGCTGCTCACGGGGCACAACACCCCCGGCGGCGGCTTCGCGGGCGGCCTCGTCGCGGGCCTGGCCCTGGTCGCGCGCTACCTGGCGGGCGGACGCTACGAGCTGGGCGCCACGGTGCCGCTCGACGCCGGACGGATCCTCGGCATCGGCTTGGCGCTCGCGGTCTCCATGGCGCTCCTGCCGATGCTCTTCGGCCAGTCCGCGCTCGCCTCCGCCTGGGTCGACGTCGATCTCGGCCCGTTCGGCACGCTGCCCCTCGTCACCTCGACGCTCTTCGACATCGGGGTCTACCTCGTGGTGTTCGGCCTGATCCTCGACGTGCTGCGCAGTCTCGGCGCGGAGATCGACGAGCACGAGGAGGCCGAAGTCGCGGCCTTCGAGGAAGAGGAGGTGGGCGCCCGATGACCATGCCTCTCGTACTCGTCGCCGCGATGGTCGTGCTCTACGCCTGCGGGGTCTACCTCATGCTCGACCGCACCCTGACGCGGGTGCTGCTCGGATTCCTGATGGTGGGCAATGCGACGAACCTGCTCATCTTCCTCATGTCCGGGTCGTTCGGCATCGCGCCGATCGTGGGCCAGGGATCCGCGGAGGAGATGAGCGATCCGCTGCCCCAGGCCTTCATCCTCACGGCCATCGTGATCACCTTCGGCGTCAGCGCGTTCCTGCTCGCCCTCATCTACCGCTCGTGGCGTCTCGCGCACGACATGGACGACACCGTGCAGGACGACGAGGCCGACCTCGAGATCGCCTCCACCGAGGCGCTCACCACGGTCGAGGTCACGGACGAGGACCTGGCGGAGGCGCCGGAGTTCTCGGACGACGACGATTCGGACGACGACGATTCGGGCGATCATCCCGGCGCCGACGAGCCGGGTGGCATCGACGAGCAGAGCGGGTCCGACGAGCAGAGCCGGTCCGATGCGCGCATCGGTCGGCCTGCCGAGGCCGGCTCCGGCGACGAGGGAGGAGCCCGATGATCGCCCTCGTCCCCCTGGTCGTGCTGATCCCGCTCGCGGGGTCGGCGCTCGCGCTCGCCGTGCCGGGGCACCGCAAGCTGCAGCAGGGCATCACGCTCGTCGCGCTGAGCCTGGTGCTCGTGCTGAGCGGTGTGCTGATGTGGCTCGTCGACGCGCAGGGCACCCTGGTCATGGAAGTCGGGGGCTGGGCCGCGCCGTTCGGCATCGCGCTGGTCGTGGACCGGGTCTCGGCGCTCATGCTGGCGGTCTCCTCCGTGGTGCTGCTGGGCGTCTTCCTGTTCTCGATCGGCCAGGGCCTCGCCGACGGCGACGAGGACACCCCGGTGTCGATCTACTACCCGACCTACCTGGTGCTGGGCGCGGGGGTCTTCAACGCCTTCATCGCCGGCGACCTCTTCAACCTGTACGTCGGCTTCGAGATCCTGCTCGTGGCGAGCTACGTGCTCATCACCCTGGGCGGCACCGTGCAGCGCATCCGCGCCGGCGTGACGTACGTGATCGTGTCGCTCGTCTCATCGGTGCTGTTCCTCGCGGCGATCGCCCTCATCTACGGCGCGACCGGAACGGTCAACATGGCGCAGCTCACCGTGCGCATCGCCGAGCTGCCGAGCGAGATGCAGCTGCTGCTCAACCTGGCACTGCTCATCGCGTTCGGGATCAAGGCCGCCGTCTTCCCGCTGTCGTTCTGGCTGCCGGACTCGTATCCGACGGCCCCGGCGCCCGTCACGGCCGTGTTCGCCGGCCTGCTGACCAAGGTGGGCGTGTACGCGATCATCCGCAGCCAGACGCTGCTCTTCCCGAACTCGAGCGTCGACGGCCTGCTGATGGTGGTGGCCGGCCTCACCCTTCTCGTGGGGATCCTGGGTGCGGTGTCGCAGCTCGACATCAAACGTCTGCTCTCGTTCACGCTCATCAGCCACATCGGCTACATGATCTTCGGCATCGCCATGGCGAACGCCGCGGGCTTCGCGGCCACGATCTACTACATCGCCCACCACATCATCGTGCAGACGACGCTGTTCCTGGCGGTGGGACTGCTCGAGCGGCAGGGCGGTACGACGTCGATCTCGGGCCTCGGCGGCATGCTGCGCAGCGCTCCGGTCATCGCGGTGCTCTTCTTCATCCCCATGCTCAACCTCGGCGGGATCCCGCCGTTCTCGGGGTTCATCGGCAAGGTGGGGCTGTTCACGGTCGCGGCCGAGCTCGCGACCCCGGGCGCCTACTGGCTGATCGGGGTGGGCGCGCTCGTGTCGCTGCTGACGCTCTACGCCCTCGCGCGGGCCTGGGTGCTGGCCTTCTGGCGTCCGCGGAAGCGGCCTGAACCGCCCGTCGAGACCGGAGCGCTGCCGAAGCCCGGTCCGGAGGCGAAGCCGAGCGCCGAGGCGGTCGTGCTGCGGCAGCGGGAGGAGGCGCTCTTCGAGCGGTTGCACGATGCGCCGGACGCGCGGCCGACGCAGGAGCAGAAGGAGATCCCGCGTCTCATGATCGCGGCCACCGCGGGCATGGTGACGGTGAGCGTCGCGCTGACGGTGTTCGCCGGGCCGCTGTACGCCTACGCCGACCGCGCGGGCGAGGACATGGCCGCGCCGGGGGAGATGGCCGAGCTGGTGCTCGGCGACACCCCGGGCCAGCTGGGCGGCGGCAGCGGGAGCACGCGTCCCGGGGAGGAGACGCCGTGAGCCGGGTCGATGCACCGCGCGCGGCGCGCCGGGTCGAGTGGGGGGTGCGGTTGCACGAGCTGCCGCTGCTCGTCGGCCTCGTGCTGCTGTGGATGATGCTCTGGCACGAGGTGTCGCCGCTGTCGCTGCTGAGCGGCGTCGTGGTCGCGATCGTCGTCATGCGCGTCTTCTACCTGCCTCCGGTCGAGCTCGCCGGCCGTTTCCACCCCTGGTACGCGCTGCTCTACCTGGGCTACTTCTTCTGGCACCTCGCCGTCGCGTCCTGGCAGGTCGCCTGGCTCGCGGTGCGGCCCGGCCCGCCCCCGCCGACGTCGATCATCGCGATCCGCCTGCGTACACGGTCCGATTTCATCCTGACGATGGTGGGGCTCACGATCTCCCTGATCCCGGGGTCTCTCGTCGCCGAGGTCGATCGCTTCAGCTCGGTCCTGTACCTGCACGTGCTGAACACCCCGACCCAGCGCGAGATCAACTCGATGCGCCGCGAGGTGCGCCGGATCGAGCGTCTACTGATCCTCACCGTCGGTTCGAAGCAGGAGATCGGGGGGCTGAAATGAGCGCGGTGATGACGGCACTCGCGATCGCGGCCGGCGTGGGCCTCACGGCGACGGCGCTCGCGGCGATCGTTCGGATCGTGCGCGGGCCGACGATCCTCGACCGCATGGTGGCCTCGGATGTGCTGCTCACGACGCTGATGCTCGCGGTCGGCATCGACATGGTGGTGCGCGGTCACACCGATACGATCCCGCTCATGACGGTGATCGCCGCCACCGCGACGTTCGCGACGATCGTCGTCGCACGGTTCGTGAAGCGCCGGGCCGAGCAGCCGAGCATCCAGGAGCCCAGGAAGGGGGCCGGACATGTCTGATACGGCGCTCCTCGAGCAGATCATGGACCTCGCGGCCATGGTCTGCGTCTTCCTCGCCGCGGTGCTGTCCGTCGCCGCCGGGATCGGACTGCTCCGCTTCCCCGACGCGCTGAGCCGGCTGCACGCGGCCACGAAGCCGCAGATCTTCGGGCTGCTGCTGGTGATCGCCGCGATCGCACTCGATCAGCGATCGGTCGCCACCCTGCTCGCCCTCGTCCCGGTGTTCGTGTTCCAGTCGCTCACCGCACCCGTGGCCGCCCACATGGTCGGCCGGGCCGCGTACCGCACGGGGCAGCTCGACACCGAGACGCTCGTGATCGACGAGCTCGGTCCCGCGATCGAGCGGGCCAACGAACTGAAGCAGTAGGGGAGCCGCCGGGACCTCGGCGAGGGCGCGGATCCCGGCGAGCGGCCTCAGTTCGTCGTGAGCCGGGCGGTGATCTCGTCCGCTCGCTCGGCCTGACCGGTCGCGCGCAGCAGCTCGATGAGCTCGCCGGCGACCCGGGCGCGCTCACCCGGCCGTCTCGCGACGGTGAAACCCTCGAACGCCGACTCCAGCCCCCACAGCGCGGCCTCGTCGTCGCCGGAGTCGCGCTGCACGCGGCCCGCCAGCCAGAACGCGTGCGACGCGTCGGGGATCAGGCCGATCGCGGCGAACTCCTCCCCGGCGGCCAGCGCCTCCGCGGCGGCCCGCCGGGCGTCGAGCGATCCGGGCTCGCCGGAGGGCTCGGCCGGGCCGGCCGCCGCGATCGATCGGGCGAGGGTGTCGCGCAGCGTCGCGCGCCGGCGCCGCCAGTCGTGCAGGCGGCGTTCCGCGAGCTCCGCGCTGAGCCCGGCGCCGTCGAACTCCGCGCAGCCGTCGAGCTCGGCCGCGGTCGCAGCGAGCTGTGCGGCGGAGTCCGCCATGCGGGCGGCGATCGGCGCCCACGCGGTGAGCACCGCCGCCCGCACCTCAGGATCCGCGTCGCCGGCGACGAGGCGCGGAACCGCCAGCCCGAACCGCTCGTGAGCCGCCGCGTCGTCGCCGGCTGCCGCGGCGCACTGCGCGGCCTCGGCGTACGACAGGCCGGCCTCGGCGATCAGGCCTTCGGCCTCGGCGGCGCCGGCGGCGTCGAGGTACGCGGCTCCGGCCCTCGTGAGATCGCGCTCGCCGGCGATCGCCTCGGCCCGCTGGAAGAGCTCCACGGCCGAGGCCGGGCCGGTGATCCCGGGCTCGATCCGCGCGGCGTCCGATGCGACGTCCGATGCGGCGCCGGAACCGGGCACCGCGCCGGACGCCGCTCCCGAACCGGATGCGGCGGGGTCTGGCTGCCCGCTCTCGACGTCCGGCATCGGCAGCGGTGCGCGGCGCGCGGCCAGCGCGAGGGACACCCGGTCGGTGTAGCAGGAGTTGCCGTTCCGGGCGTCGAACTGCTCCGCGAGGGCCGCGGCCTCGCCGCGCACCCACTCGTGCAGTTCGCGCACGGTGCGCCACTCGGGGTCGTGCAGGCCGGTGGCGAGGTCTCCCCGGTCGAGATTCGCGGAGAGGCCCGAGAGCACGCTCAGCAGGAAGCGCAGCCGGAAGAACGGCGTGGAGGCTCGGCGCAGCATCCCGGGATAGTCGTTGCGCAGGCGCCGGAGCGCCTGCTCGAGCCGTCCGCCCAGCGCCAGCGTCTCGAAACCGTGCCCGCGCGCCGGCGCGAAGTCGCTCGTCTCGCCGTCGTCGCTGGCCACCGCCTGCTGCAGGGAGATGCGCGCGAGCTGCGGATCGCCCGTGATCAGCGCCGAGAGCGCGAGGGCGTAGCGGGTGCGCGCGGGCTCGAGGTTGCACGAGGAGTCCTGGGTCAGGGCCAGCTCGACGGCCTCGGCGTGGCGGCCGGTGTCGCAGAGGTAGTCGACCTGCTGCCCGATCGTGCACGCCCGGCAGTCCTCGAACTCGTCGCGCAGACCGGTGACCCACTCCAGACGCGCGGCCTCGGCCCCGGGTCGACCCGTGTGCCAGAGCCAGCGGAATCGGCTCATCCGCACCGACGAGAGCCCGTGCCCCGCGAGCTCGAAGCGGCGCTGCATGTCGGCGAGCAGCGCCTCGGCCTGCGCCGGGGCGATCTGCGGATAGTCGGGGAGATCTCCCGCGATCCACTTGAACTCCCAGAAGAGGTTGCGCTCGTCGCCCCCGTCGAAGAGCTCGGGGCTCTCGTCCCACAGGCGCAGGAGCCGGGCGAAGACGACGAACGACTTCGCCCCCTCGCCCGAGAAGGTGTAGGCCTCGACGAGGTCGAGCAGCGCCTCCGCGAGCTTCTCCCGCGGGCCCTCGGCCTCGATCCGGCGGCTCACCGCCTCGGCGGCGGCGATCCGCGCGACCCCGTAGGGCATGTCGCGGATATCCCGGAGCTCGCGTTCGACGGCGGCGTTCATGGTGTGTCCTCTCGATGCGGGCGTTCCGATCCGGCGGTGGCGAGCGACGCGTCCAGCAGCACGCCGAGGGCCCCGGAGAGCGCGGCGGACTCGGCCGAGCGCAGCCCTTCCCCGGCGAGCATCACGGCGGAGAGGTAGAGGGAGCGCAGTCCGGCATCGAACACCTCGCCCGGGGGTGCGGCCAGGAGCCGGCGCACCACGGGCGCCTCGTCGTTGAGCACGAGGGTGCGGGTGCGCGCGGCGCCGCCCTCGGCGAAGGAGTCGAGCAGCCCGCCCCACAGTTCGGGGGAGGCGGTGCGCTCGCGGTCCAGGTCGCGCCGGTGCTCGCCCTCGGAATCGCGCAGCAGGATCGCGGGTACCGATTCGGGCGAGAAGGTGCGCACGATGGCGTCGCAGTCGTCGGCGGAGAGCACGTCGCGGGCGCGGGCGAGCGCGGTCGCGACCTCCATCTCGCGCCCGACGCCGACCGACCCGAGCACTTGCACGAGGTCGGAGCTCTGCAGCTCGCGCGCCCGCCAGCCGCGCAGGCCCGCCAGCCGCTGCATGATGTCGGCGTCGTAGACGTACCCGGCGTTCACCACGACGAGTCCCTGCGCGCGGGCCACGGCCGCGACGCGCCGGTACGCCTCGGTGGTGGTCGTGTACACGATCTCCGCGGGGGCGGGCCCGGCTCCGCCCGCCGCACGGGACAGCGTCAGCGGGCCGTCGGTGGTCTCGAAGGGCAGCACCTCGGCGACGAGCTCGAGCATGTCGCGGTCGGTGAGGGCGAGCGCGCGCAGCGCGAGGTGGTGGGTGTCGAGCACGGCACCCGTCAGCGGGCCGGGGCGGCGCAGGGTGTCGAGAGCCCAGCGCTTCAGCTGCCCGCCGAGTGCCTCGCGCACTCCGAGCAGCACCTCGTCCTCGTGGAGCTGCTCCCGCGAGGCGGTGGGGGAGAGCGTCCCGGCATCGATCACGGCCCGGGTGAAGAAGGCCCACTCGGGCAGCACACGGTCGACGCGGGGGCCGAGCAGCATGCGCTTGGTGTAGACGCGGTGCTGGCCGGATCCGGGCGACACCGCCTGCGGCAGCACGAACGCCACTCCGCTCAGACCGGCGATCGGAAGGTCGAGGTCGATGTGCGCGAGGGGTGTGAAGCCGAAGGTGCGTTCGCAGTACTCGGCGAGCGCGCGATCGCGTGCGTCGTCGGATGGGTGCTCCACGCGCCAGGGCAGCTGCGGCTCGGTGATGCGCCGCCAGAGCGGGGCGGATCCCGCGACCGGCACCCGCACGGCGACGTCGAACGGCAGCAGGGAGCCGTACTCCTGAGCCAGCCCGAGCACCGTGTCGTTCTCGAGCCAGTGCGCGGCATCCCGTCTCGCGGCGAGGGTGACCGTCGTGCCGATCGGCGCGTCGGGATCGGGATCCTCCGCCACCTCGAAGGTGCCGTCGGCGCGCCCCACCCAGCGGATCGCGGGCGCGCCGACGCGAGCCGAGCGCGACCGCACCTCGATGCGGTCGGCGACCATGAACGCCGCGAGCAGGCCGATGCCGAACTGGCCGATGAACTCTGCGCGCCCGAGCCCGAGCGCGGGATCCCGCTTCGACGAGCGGCCGATCGTCGCGAGCAGTTCGGCGGCCTCGGCCGCGGTGAGCCCGACGCCCGTGTCGCTGATCCGCAGCGTCGCCTCGCCCCCGGCGCCGGTGTCCGTGCTCAGCCGGATCGTCGCCTCGGCCCGCGGATCGAGCTCGCGGCGCGCGCTTACGGCGTCGACCGCGTTCTGGATGAGCTCCCGCAGGTACACCTGCGGGCCGGAGTAGAGATGGCGCGAGAGGAGATCGACCATACCGGCGAGATCGACCTGGAATCGTTCGGACACGTGGCTCCTGTGCTTCGGGGCGAGGACGGGACGAGGACAAGACGAGGATGGCGGCGGCGACGCGGGACCGCGGTGCGCCGCCCTCGTGTCACTCCTCCGGGCGGTACTTCTCCCAGGCCTCGGGGAACTGCTCGTTGATGTGCTCGAAGAACGCCATGCTGGTGTTGACGACGCACACGAGGTGCTGCATGAGCTGGTCGTCGGTGAGGCCGTGCTCGTAGTCGACGTTGTGCTCGGTGTTGATGCGCACCATGCCCTCGTCGTCGCGTCCGACGTAGGTCTTGGGCCACAGCTTGTCGGCGTTCCAGATGTTGCAGGTCTCGAGCGCCCGCCCGTAGTCGTCGCTCTCGAGGCGCCCCCGCCAGAAACCGCGCACGCACAGCAGCTCGTCGCTGTTGCCGTTGACGAAGAAGTAGAAGGAGCCGTACTCCCAGCCCCCGCCGATGTCGCCGTCCGAGTCGACGTTGTACGACCAGCCGGCGCGCTCGAGCGCGGCTTTGACGCGGTCCTTCGAGAGCGGGGCGAGCGCACCCTGCGCGCCCGTCGCCGGTCCGTCGTCTTTCGTGAAGAATCCCATGGGAATGTCCTTTCTCGGGGTGTGTTCAGGGTATCGGGTGGGCTCGGCCGTTCCTACCGGCCGCGGCCGCTCTCGCGCGGAGTCGCGGCGAGCTCATCGGGCGTATCCCGTCGCGTGCAGCGGCAGGGGCTCGGGGTTGGCGCAGACCCAGGCGACCGCGAGCTCGCTCAGGCGGTAGACCTGCTGTTCGCTCCCGTGCCCGGATCGCAGCGCGCTCGAGAGCCGCAGCGCCTCGGCGAGCCGGTCCTCGGGGAGCGGGGCGCCGCTGCCGAGGTGGGCCGGGAGCGCGCCGAGCATGCTCCTGAAGTCGCGATCCCAGCTCCGGCTCCGGTTGTCGAGGATCTCCCTGGCGACCCTTCCCGTGATCCGGATAACCTCGCCCTGCACGGTCCTGGCGGCCCCGTTCGCCGGCACGAGGAGCTCCCAGAACACCTGGTGGCGGTCCTGCCAGGTCCCGGAGGGGATGGTGATCGGCGCGGTGCCGTCGTGGAGCATCCGGGCCTGCACGGGGGTCGCGCCGAAGAACCGGTGGAGCTCGCGCAGCCCCGTATCGGCCTTCGGCAGCAGCGCCGCGCTGAACCCCGGGCGATGGAACTCGAAGTTCCTCGTGATGCGCTCGACCGCCTCGGGCATCTCCGGCGTCACCGCGCTGCCGGCGTCGAGGAGCAGCTCCGCCACGCGCGCCATGCCGGGGATGCCGGCGTTGGGGGTCCGTTTGAGGGCGCGCAGCAGCGGCGTCTCCCCGGCGTCGTCGACGGCGTGGACGTCGGCGCCGTGCTCGAGGAGCAGGCGGGTGGCGTCGGGCCGCTGGTGCGCCGCCGCCGCGTGGAGCGGGGTGCCGCCGCGGCGGCGCTGCCGCCGGATGTCCGCCCCCAGCGACAGCAGCAGCGGGATCTGCTCGGTGCGCCCCGCGGCGGCGCGCTCCCACAGCGGGGTGGCGCCGTGCTCGTCGGTCGTGTCGACGTCGAGCCCGCGCTCGACCAGCCACACGATGAGCTCGTCCGGGCAGTCCGGGAACCCGATGGCCGCGGCCTTGGTCTGGCCGCCGCGCGCGTCGAGCGGGCGCGTGTCGAACACCGCCTTGAGCTCGTCGACCGAGGCCCGGCGCAGCAGCCGGTCGAAGCTGCCCGGCAGCCGTCTGCTCATGCGCATCCCGGTCCTCGGTGCGCCGTCCTCGGAGACGCGGGGGACCGCGGGAGCCGTTCCGGTCGCCGGCTTCACGACGGGAGCCTCAGCTGCGCGTCGAAGCCGGCGGTGTGCAGCCCCGAGGTCGACGGCGAGAGCACGACGAGCGTCAGGCGGTGCGGCCAGTCGCCCCGCAGGCCCGCGTTGAGCGCCGGCAGCAGCGCATCGTGATCGGGGTAGAGCGCGGGCGCGAAGTCGATGAGCACGAGGTTCGGGTCGTGCGGATGCTCTCGATGCATCAGGCGCGCGAGGGTGCGGCTCGCGTCGAAGCCGAATCGCACCTCGTACCGCGGCGCGTAGTCCTCCATCTGGATGTCGTTGGGCAGGAGCACCAGCGGCCTGCAGCCGGGATCGGCGGCGAACATCGAGAAGATCCCGAGACCGTCGTCGCTCCACCGCTCGACGAATGGGCCGGTGAACAGATACTTGCGGGAGTGCGGATCGGACCCGTTCAGATGCGCCACGGGAGCACCGCCCAGGGTCCGTCGAGCGTCGCGTCGAGTGCGGCGGACATGATCTCAGCGGCCGCGGCGGCCCGGCGCAGTCCACGGCGGCTGAACACGCCGTCGCTCGAGACCATCGCCGAGCCCAGCGCGAAGCTGCGGCCGAACGCCTCCCACGAGCCGAACTCGTGCCGGGCGATCTCGTTCACGTGACCGATGAGCCGCAGCGAGTCCGCGCGCGAGAGGAGTTCCAGGCCGACGCCCCAGACGCTCACCGCGACCGCCTGGCCCAGCGGATACGCGTCCAGGCTCACCACCGGCTCGTCCGGCGGGAACGCGTGCGCCCCGCCCCCGTCCTCATAGGCCAGGACCGCGCGCACGAAGCCGCGGGCATCGTTCCCGTCGATCCCGGCGCGCTCGATCGCCCGATCCCACAGTCGGGCTGACGAGCGCGAGGCGCCGCGGGTCGCACGCCCGGCGTCGATGCGCAGCTCGAGCATGCGCCGCCACTGCGGGCGGCGCAGCCGGTCGTTGACGAGGCCGTGCGCCGCGATGAGCACGTCGGCGGTCGTGCGCAGCCGCCAGTCGTCTCGCAGTCGCTGCTGCTCCTCATCGGAGAGAGTGCTCGCGCTCGGGTCGTTCCAGCGGCTCCCCGCCGGGACGAGCGGCTGGACGCCGAGCGCCAGCAGATTGGCCTCGCGCGAATCGATCGGGTAGCCCGCGTGCGCGCGGAGCCGCCCGGGCTCGGTGATGGGGTTCATGAGGGGTGGGAGCTGCCTCTCGACGGGAATCTGCGGTAGTTCTCCCTTTTATCGCCCGAACCGTGCGGCTCGGGCGACCCCAGCGCAATCATAGGGCAAACCCCGTCCGTCGACCAGTGCCCGCCGCGGAAACGGAGACACGAACGGGAACGGCCCCGGGGTGCATCCCCGGGGCCGTTCCCGTTCTCGTCGCGCGCTCGAGCCGCTCAGCCGTCCACGAGGTAGCGGCTGTAGGCCGGCACCGTGAGGAAGGTGGGGAAGTCGTCGCCCAGCGCCACGTCGGCGAAGAGTTCGGCGGCATCGTCGTATCGGTCGCCCTCGAAGCGGTCGAAACCGGCGACGGTCTCCCGCACCAGCTCGGCCACCCAGTCGCGGGTGATCGGCGTGCCCTCGGCGGTCGACTGGTCCTGGTGGATCCACTGCCAGATCTGCGAGCGGCTGATCTCCGCGGTCGCGGCGTCCTCCATGAGGTTGTCGAGCGCCACCGCGCCGAGACCGCGCAGCCACGCCTCGATGTAGCGGATCCCGACCGAGACGTTGTCGCGCACGCCGGCCTCGGTGATGTCGCGGCCGATATGCACGTCGAGCAGCTGCGCCGCGGTCACCTCGACGTCGTCGCGCCGGCGATCCACCTGGTTGGGGCGATCGCCGAGCACGGCGTCGAACTCGGCCTGCGCGACGGGGATGAGGTCGGGGTGCGCCACCCACGTGCCGTCGAAGCCGTCATTCGCCTCGCGGTGCTTGTCGGCGCGCACCTTCTCCTCGGCGCGGGCCGTGACCTCCGGGTCGCGGCGGTTCGGGATGAACGCGCTCATGCCGCCGATCGCGTGGGCGCCGCGCTTGTGGCAGGTCTTGACGAGCAGCTCGGTGTAGGCCCGCATGAAGGGCACGGTCATGGTGACCTCGCTGCGATCCGGGAGCACGAAGCGCGCGCCGCGGCCGCGGTAGTTCTTGATGATCGAGAAGATGTAGTCCCATCGCCCGGCGTTGAGGCCGGCGATGTGATCCCGCATGACGTAGAGGATCTCCTCCATCTCGAACGCGGCGGGCAGGGTCTCGATGAGCACCGTCGCGCGGATCGTGCCGTGCTCCAGGCCGAGCGCCTGCTCGGTGTAGGCGAAGATGTCGTCCCACAGCTTCGCCTCCTCGCTCGACTCGAGCTTCGCGATGTAGAAGTAGGGGCCGCGGCCGCGCGCGACGAGCTCCCGGGCGTTGTGGAACGCGTAGAGGCCGAAGTCGACGAGGCTGCCCGATGCTGCGCCCGCCTGGCCCTGCGCGTCGACGAAGCGGATGTGCTTCTCCACGAGGTGCCAGCCGCGCGGGCGCATGACGATCGTGGGCGTGCGGTCGGCGGTGACGCGGTACTCCTTGCCCTCGGGGCTCGTGAACTCGAGCTGGTCCCGGATCGCGTCGTAGAGCGACAGCTGGCCGCCGATCACGTTGTGCCAGGTGGGGCTCGTGGCGTCCTCCTGGTCGGCGAGCCACACGCGTGCGCCGGAGTTCATGGCGTTGATCGTCATCTTCGGATCGGTGGGGCCGGTGATCTCGACGCGGCGGTCCTCGAGCCCGGGGCCCGCGCCGGCGACGCGCCAGGCGGTGTCCTCGCGAATGGCGCGGGTGTCGTCGCGGAACTTCGGGTCGCGGCCGTTGCCGATCTCGTAGCGGCGGCGCTGGCGGTCCGCGAGCCGCTCGTGCCGGCTGCTGGCGAACCGGTGGTGCAGCTCGGTGAGGAACTGCAGGGCCTCCGGGGTGAGGATCTCGTCGCTGCGGCCGAAGGGGCGGCCGAGGACCTCGATGCGGGCGGTGCTGGAGGAGATGGCGGTCGACGTGGACTGCGGAGCCGCCTGCATGGTGGTCATGATCTGATCCTTTGCGTGAGAGGGGTGGTGATGCGGGGTCGGATGGTTCCCGGTGCGTCGACCCGCTCCGCGCTCGGGACCGGTGGGGCGATGCGAATCGTTCGTCACGATGGCTCCTGCGTCTCGAGGCCCGGGGCGGGTATCTGCGTGTAGTTCCATCCTGAGCCCCCGGGAACCCCCGAACCGGGCCATGCGCGGGGTGAAATTCGCGCCTTTTTCTGCTTGCCGGAAGAATGTGCCTCTGGCACCATGGGTGCATGACACTTCTCGAGACCGGGATCGGCGCACCCCGCGGCGCCGACATCGAAACGGAGGAGGGCGGCGACGCCCTCACACTCGGCCGACGCATCCGGGAACGCCGCACGCGGCTGGGCATGACCCTGGAGCAGCTCGCGGCGGCGGTCGATCGCGCGCCGTCGCAGCTCTCGGCGATCGAGAACGGCAAGCGGGAGCCGCGGCTGCCGCTGCTGCGCGCGCTCGCCGCCGCGCTCGACGCCACCGTCGACGAGCTGCTCGTCGACGAGGCGCCGAGCGAGCGGGCGGCGCTCGAGATCGCGGTGGAGCGCGCGCAGCGGGGAGCGGTGTTCCGCTCGCTGGGCATCCAGCCCATCCGCGTCTCGAAGGCCACGAGCGACGAGACGCTGCAGGCGATCCTCGGCCTGCACCAGGAGGTGGAGCGTCTGCACCGGGAGCGCGCGGCCACCCCCGAGGAGGCGCGGCGCGCGAACACCGAGCTGCGGCGCGAGATGCGCGTCGCGGGCAACTACTTCCCGGAGCTCGAGCGCGCGGCGGCCCAGCTGCTCGACAGCGTGGGATACGCCGGCGGTCCGGTCTCTCAGCAGACCATCTCCACCGTGGCCGAGAAGCTGGGCTTCAGCCTGCACTACGTCTCGGACATGCCGCACTCGACGCGGTCGGTGATCGACCGTCGCAACGGGCGCATCTACCTCGGCAGCAACCTGCCCTCGCGCGACGCGCGGGCGCCGATCCTGCGCGCGCTCGCCAGCCTCGTCTGCGGGCACGAGGAGCCGCGCAACTACGGCGACTTCCTGCGGCAGCGCGTCGAGGCGAACTACCTGGCGGGCGCCGTGCTGCTGCCGGAGGAGGCGACCGTGTCGCTGCTCTCCGAGGCCAAGCAGCAGCGCCAGATCTCGATGGAGGACCTGCGCGACGCGTTCGCGGTCTCGTACGAGATGGCCGCGCACCGCTTCACCAACCTCGCGACGGAGCGCCTCGACCTCGAGGTGCACTTCATGAAGGCGCACGAGTCGGGGACGCTCATCAAGGCCTACGAGAACGACGGCGTGCGCTTCCCGTCCGACGCGCTGGGCAACTTCGAGGGTGCGACGGTGTGCCGCAACTGGACGGCGCGCACCGTGTTCTCGCAGCCGGATCGCTTCAACCCCTGGTACCAGTACACGGACATGGCGTCGGGCGGCACCTACTGGTGCACCTCGCGCGTGGAGAAGGCGAAGGAGGGCCTGTACTCCGTGAGCGTGGGCGTGCGCTTCGAGGACGTGAAGTGGTTCCGGGGGCGCGAGACCGCGCACCGCTCGCAGTCCTTCTGCCCGGACGACCGGTGCTGCCGGCGGGCGTCGAGCGACCTCACCCGCAAGTGGGAGGCGGCCGCGTGGCCGGAGGCGGCCACTCCGACCAGCCTGCTCGCCGCGCTGCCCACCGGAACCTTCCCCGGAGTGGACTCGAACGAGGTCTACGCGTTCCTCGAGTCGCACGAGTGACTCCGACGAAGATTCCGGTCCGGTTTTTCGGCTCCGGAGGTGCGCGCCCGCCCGCCGCTGCGATAGCGTAGAGGGACCGGGCCGCACGGCCCGATGTGGTTCGAGATTGCAGAAGGGGTGATGACGTGAACACTGAGAATCATGCTCGTCGCGCCGACAACACCGAGGTGCGCTCCACCCAGCAGTTCCGCGATGATCTCGGGGCCATGATCCGCACTCGGGCGACCGATCTCACGATCGACGAGCGCGAGGCGGTCGAGGCGCTCCCGTCCGGCGCCGCCCTGCTCGTGGTGCGGCGGGGTCCCGACCTCGGCGCACGCTTCCTGCTCGACCAGGACGTCACCGTCGCCGGTCGGCATCCCGCGGTCGATATCTTCCTCGACGATGTGACGGTCTCCCGCAGGCACGCGGAGTTCCGTCGAAGCGGCACCGTGTTCTCGGTCGTCGACCTCGGCTCGCTCAACGGCACCTTCTGCGACGGTGCTCGCATCGAGGGGGAGATCGAGCTCGAGGACGGCGCCGAGGTGCAGGTCGGCAAATTCCGTTTCACGTTCTTCGCCTCGCGTTTCGACCTGGGCGAGGGCGCTTAGCATGGCGGCCGCACAGGCCAGCCAGCACGCTCAGGGTCTGCTCAGCATCGGCCAGGTGCTCGCGCGACTGCAGGACGACTTCGCCGATCTCACGCCCTCGAAGCTGCGCTTCCTCGAGGAGCAGGGGCTCGTCACGCCCGAGCGCACGAAGTCGGGGTACCGCAAGTTCTCGCAGGAGCACATCGAGCGGCTGCGCCTGATCCTCACCCTGCAGCGCGACCACTACCTGCCGCTCAAGGTGATCGCCGAACTGCTCGAGGAGATGGACGCGGGACGCGATCCGCTCATCCCCGGCGCGGCCTCTCGCAGCGCGTCGAGCATCCTCGCCCCGAAGCGGGTGCTGAGCAGTGAGGAGCTGCGGCGCTCGACGGGCGCGAGCGCGCGCTTCCTGGGCGAGGCGATCGCCGCGGGTCTGCTGCCGGCCGCCGAGGTGTTCCCGCACGATGCGGTCGCCCAGCTCTCCGCGCTCCTGAAGCTCGCCGAGCAGGGGATCACCCCCCGGCACCTGCGCTCCCTGCGCGTCGCGGCCGAGCGGGAGGCCGAGCTCATCGCGCACGCCGTCTCGACGCGGGGCTTGAAGAATGGCACTCCCGCGGGCACCGAGGGATCTCTCGAACTCGCCGGATATCTGGACACGGTGCGCTCCGGCGTGTTGCGCAGGCGGTTCGGCGGACTCTGATCGGGGCCCGATCGGCGTGATTTCAACCTTCAACTTCAGGTAGAGGTCGACACGCCCAAATTGATACTCGCCGGTCGTTGCACGGGGGTGCGCATCTGGGTAGCGTTGATGGAGTTCGGCGCACGTGCATGCGGCGCCGTGGAGAGAGGAATACGATGGAGCACACCCAGCAGCCGTCCGGTGACGCGGTCTCTCCGTCGGCACCAGTTCCGGGTGCTCAGCCGCTCTCGATCGACTCCGACCTGCTCTTCGACGACGGACTTCCCCGGCCCAACCAGGACGGCGGTTTCAAGGGTGCGACCGCCGCGCGCGCGGCGGGCATCAGCTATCGGCAGCTCGACTACTGGGCCCGGACGGGGCTCGTGGAGCCCACGGTGCGCGGGGCCCAGGGATCGGGATCGCAGCGCCTCTACGGCTTCCGCGACATCCTCGTGCTGAAGCTCGTCAAGCGCCTGCTCGACACGGGCATCTCGCTGCAGCAGATCCGCACCGCGGTGGCGCAGCTGCACGAGGCGGGCGTGCACGACCTCTCGCAGACGACCCTCATGAGCGACGGCGCGAGCGTCTACCTCTGCACGTCGAGCGACGAGGTCATCGACCTCGTGAGCCGCGGCCAGGGCGTCTTCGGCATCGCGGTCGGCAAGGTGCTCCGAGAGGTCGAGACCTCGCTCGTCGACATGGACGAACATCGCGAACAGGCGGAGCCGTCGGTCGACGAGCTCGCCGCGCGGCGCCGGAACCGCAAGAAGATCTCCTAGCGGAGCCCCGGGGGGGAGCGCGCTCCGAGCGCGCCCGGCGGGTCGCGGTCGCGCGCCTACTTGGCGGCGCGCGCGGCGTCCATGCCCGCGGAGCGGAGGATCCGGTCGAGCACGAGATCGAAGTTCGCGGCCATCTCCTGCGAGGCCTCGCCGGGCCACATGTGCACCGGCTTCGCCGCGCCCTGGGCCTGCTGCAGCGAGGGGCGCTCGGGCAGCTGCGGGTTCAGCACGAGCGGGCCGAACATCTCGCGCAGCTCGCGCACGCGGAACTGGTGCTCCATGGACTGGGGCTGCGTGCGGTTGATGAGGATGCCGAGCGGCTGCAGGCGTGGACTCACGCCCCGGCGGATCTCCTCGATCGCGCGCAGAGCGCGGTCGGTCGCCGCGACGGCGAAGAGGCTCGGCTCGGCGACGACGAGCACCCGATCGCTCGCGGCCCAGGCCGTGCGGGTGAGCGCGTTGAGCGAGGGCGCGCAGTCGATGAGCACGAGATCGTACTCCGACTCGACCACGGCGAGCGCCTCCTCGAGCTTCCAGATGTCGCGCGTCGAGGGGTGCGGGCCGTCGAAGTTGATGGCCGACGGGCTGCCCACGAGCAGGTCGATCGCCCCGCCCTCGTGGTACTCGTTCCAGCCGCTGTGCGCGATGGCCGAGCGCACCGTCTTCTCCTTGGGGCTCTCGAGCACGTCGGCGACGTTCGCGTAGCCCTCGGGGTTCACCGCGAGCCCCGTGGAGACGTCGGACTGCGGATCGAAGTCGACCACCAGCGTCCGCAGGCCGCGGGAGAAGGCTGCCGAAGCGAGGCCGAGCGTCACAGTGGTCTTGCCGACCCCGCCCTTGAGGGAACTCACACTCAATACATGCACGCGACAAGTTTAGTCGATTCGAGCTGTGCGGTGCCTAGACCGGTATCCGCCGACGGCGAAGCGCCGTGCTGCCGGGGATGCACCCCGGCGGCACGGCGCTTCTGGTGTCCGATACCTCGTCAGTGTTCGGCGCGGTAGAGGAAGGCGGCCATGGCCTCGCGGGTCACGTTCGCCTTCGGCGCGTACACCGGCTTGCCCACGGGCTGCTTGATGCCCGTCGACAACCCCTCCGCATGCATCCACGCGATCTGCCGGTAGAA
>NZ_JAIVPF010000048.1:0-57511 GCF_053528595.1 Leucobacter sp.
GAGGGCTTCACGAACGGCATCAACTACGGTCTCGTGAACGACCCCGACATCGACGCGCTCTACGGCACCATCTCCTCCTCGCTCGACTCCGATGAGCGGGTCGAGGCGGCGCACGAGGCGCAGTCGCTGATCCTGGATCGCGGCTACGCGGTGCCGGTCTACATCCCGAAGAAGATCGTCGGCACCACCTCCGCCGTCAACGGATGGTCGTTCGACGCCGTCGGCTACACCGACAGCTTCTTCGACGTCTGGCTGAGCGAGTAGCCGGCCCCTCCCCGCGGTTCCGGGTGCCGCGCACGGCACCCGGAACCACCGTCACCATCACACCAGCCTCCTGAGGGCGAAAGGACTCCCGTGCCCCGCATCGATCTGTTCTACTACGGCGACGTCTCCTCCGGGCAGAGCCCGGCCCAGCTCTACCGCGACATCGAAGAGCAGGTCGTGCTCGGGGATCGACTCGGCTACAACGGGGTGTGGATCACGGAGCACCACTTCCGCTCCCGGGGGGAGGTGCCGGATCCGCTGCTGCTGCTCGCGCGCCTGAGCGGCAGGACCGAGCGCATCCGCCTCGGCACGGCGATCGTGTGCGCGCCGTACTACGACCCGATCCGGCTCGCCGAAGCCGCGCTGCTGCTCGACGCGCTGAGCGGCGGGCGCCTCGACCTCGGCGTCGGGACCGGCATGACGAGCGAGCAGTTCGCTCGCGTCTTCGGCTTCGAGGCCGAGGACGCCGCTGCGCGGGCGAGGGAGATCCATGAGATCCTCCGGATCGCGATCGACGAGGGCGTCGTGAACTTCGACGGCGAGTTCTACCGGTACCGGGACGTGGAGATATCGCCGCCCGCCGGGCGTCCGGCCCGCGATCTGATCTGGACCGCGGCAGGCCGGAACGCGACCGGCCTGGCCCGCGAGCACGGCTACCGGCTCATGATCCCGCGCCCGCTGCCGCTCGCGGAGCGTCTGCGCATCAATGCCGAGTACCGGGAGGCGGTGCCGAACGGCGAGGTCGTGCACCTGCGCTCGGGCCTCGTCGCACCGACCCGGGAGCTCGCGCGGCAGCGCGCCGTCGAGTTCCTGCGCGAGTACGCGGGCGTCTACCTCGCGACCGATTGGCGCGGGGGACCGGACAGCGAGAGCTTCGACGACGTCGCTGAGAAGCTCAGCTTCGCCGTGGGCACGGCGAGCGAGGTCGCCGACCGGATCTGGGAGTGGACCGAGCAGTTCGACGGTACCGAGCAGACGGCGATCCAGTTCCAGGGTCCGGGCGTGGAGCACGCGCACGCGCTCGAATCGATCGAGCTCTTCGCCGCGGAGCTGCCGGGCCTGCAGGCGGACGCCCCCCGCACCGCCGTTCCGTACGCCGATCCCGGAATCCCGCACCGACCGCTGCCGCGACCCACGACGCCGTATCGCGAGGGGATCGCGGAGCCCGACGTGGGGAGCGCGCCGCCCGGCGCCTTCGACATTCCCGCAGCCGGCCCCTCGGCGGCACTCTCGAGCACATCACACCCGCGACCGTAAGGCACATCATGAGTGAGCACCAGACCGCCCTCGGCGGAACCACCGACCCGCTGGGCACGACCGAGATCGGCTCCCGGCTGCGGATCGGCTTCATCACCCACCTCGACCAGCACGACGACACGAGCACGATCTACCGCGAGAACATCCGGTTGTTCCAGGCACTCGAGGCGCAGGGCTACGACAGCGCCTGGGTCGCGACCCGGCACTTCTTCTCAGGCTGGGCGGCGCTCCCGAGCCCCTACGCCTTCCTCGGCGCTGCGGCGGTCAGCACCGAGCGCATCAGCCTCGGCACTGCCGTGCTGCCGCTCGTGCTCGACGACGCGGTTCGCGCCGCGGAAGAGGTCGCCGTCATCGACCACCTCTCGAACGGCCGGCTGCTGCTCGGGATCGGGAAGGGGGTGCCGAGCGATTCCTTCCACGTGTTCGAGGCGTGGGAGGAGGACCGGGACGGCAACTTCGAGGGCAAGGTCGAGCAGCTGCACTGGGCGCTTCGGGGGAGCGCGGTCGAGGGCGGCAGCGCCTCGATCTGGCCCCAGAACCGCGGCCTCGAGGGCCGGCTCTTCCACGGCAGTTCGAACATCGAGACGATCAGGCGAGCGGCTCGCCGCGGCGACGGGCTGATCCTCGAACGGTTCGGGAACGGCGAGGAGCGCACGCCCGAGGCGAGGCGGGCGTTCCAGCAGCGCCAGGCGGACTCGGTCATCGAGTACCGCGAGCTCTTCGCCGAGACCTGGGGTGAGGAGCGCACCCCCTACGTCGTCACCTCGCGCACCGCGTACCCGGGCGCGACCACGGACGCGGCGCTCGCGGAGGCGGGCGAGAAGGCCGGCCGCTGGAACGAGTTCGCGGCCACCATCGGACGGGTCGACGCCGATCGCAGCGTCGCGGAGCAGCTGCTCTCCGACAACTTCATCTGGGGCGACGCCGAGACGCTCGCCGCCGATCTGCTCGACGACCCGACGGTGCTGCTGAGCGATGAGATCGTACTGGGGATCCACCCCGCCCTGCATACCATCGACGAGACCATCGACAAGGCCGAGGCGCTGATCGAAGAGGTCGTGCCGAGGCTCCGGGCCGGCTGGGAGGAGCGGCGGCACCCGCTGCTGCGGCACCCGGTCCTGCGGCACGGAGGTGCGAGATGAGCACCTCGTCGGGCGGAGCGCGGAGCGTGCTGGAAGGATCCGTCTGGGAGACGGAATGGCGGGAGTGGCACGCCGCCCGCGAGCGCTATGCGACCGACCCGAGCGGGCCGGCGTCGCTCGCGGGCACCTACTGGCTGCTGACGGGAGCGGGTGGCGAACTGCCGGGCGTCGCGGGCGTCTGGGCGGCCACGGGCGACGCCGATCGACCGGTGCGCGGGGTCGGGCTCGCCGGGAGCGGGTATCGCACGGGTGACGGCGGGCCGGTCGGCGAGCGGATCGACCTCGCCGCCGGCGAAGAACTGTTCGACGGGGATCGGCGCTTCAGCGTCTTCGCTCGGGACGACCGCTACGCGCTGCGGGTGTTCGATCCGGAGACCGCCGCGGGGAAGCGGATCACGGGGATCGACGCGTTCGCGCCGGATCCGGCTCTGCGGGTGACGGCGGTGCGCGAGACGAGCGGTGAGACGGAGACGGTGACGCTCGTCGACGGGTTCCAGAAGGACGAGGTGATCGACGCCCGGTTCGTGTTCGAGCTCGATGGCGAGGTGCTCCGTCTCAAGGCGAGGTGGAACGGGGCCTCGTACTCGGTGGTGTTCGGGGACTCGACGAACGGGGATCTGAGCTACCGGTTCCGCTTCCTCCGCATCGAGCAGCCCGCCGAGGGTGATCCGTGGATCATCGATTTCAACCGGGCGTTCGTGCCGCCGTGCGCGTTCAGCGACCACTTCGTCTGCCCGCTGCCGCCCGAGGGGAATCGACTGCCCGTGGCGATCCGGGCCGGCGAACGGCGGCTCGCCGTAGCCGGGGCGGCGGCCTGAGGCCTGGTTCCGGGCCGCGGGGATGCGGCGGCTCCGGGTCCCGGGGATGCGGGTTTCGGCCGTCCGGCCGTCCCGGGTTCCCGGCACCCGGTGATCTCAGGACGGGGTGAGTGCGCTCGCCGTCCTCCTGGCCCGGAACTCGGCTGCCCGCGCCTTCCCACCGCAGCGCTGGCTCGTGCACCAGCGGCGATTGCCGGGACGCGATCGATCCACGAAGAGGTGGCTGCACGGATCCATCTCGCAGCGCTTCAACCGTCCCCCGGGCGTCTCGGTGAGCACTTCGACCGCGTCCTGGGCGAGCAGCGGGAGTAGGGACAGTGCGTCGAACTCCTCCGACTGCTCGGGAGCGAACCCATCGTGGTGCAGCAGTGCATGAGGACGCCGCATCCCCGCAGCTGAGTTCAGCACCGACCGGTGGCCGGCGGACGGACGGGCGGTGCCCGCGATCCTCTCGAGGGTAAGCTCCCGGATCGCCTCCCGGAGTTCGGAGAGCATGAGGAACTCCGCAGCCGTGGGGGCGCGCGTGAGCTCGGGGACCCCGGTGAGTCGCAGCCACTCGTTCAGCCTCTCGGCACTGTACAAGCGGTCGGTTCTCACCGGTGCGTCCCAGGCGAACATCGTGGCGCACAGGCTCAGGGAGATCTGGTCCGAGATGAAGACCGAGTCGAGCTCCTTGGCGATCCAGCCCGGCAGGTCGCTCCGTTCGGCCACAGCCCGATGCGCGGTGAAGGCCGCGATCGAGTCGTGGCTCGCCGAGGCATCCCGGTGATCGATCACGCCCATGCGCCCGAGCCTCCTCGAATACGTCGCATCCTCCCGCGGCCGCGCCGGCGCTTCCGCGCCGTGCTCGCGCACCGTCGTATCCCCTCAATCTATCGCACGGCACGTCTCCGCAGTCGCCTCGGAGCGCGAGGAGTCGGAGCTGCCGATGGACCGACGGGATCGTGCGTCTTCGAGCACCGATCCCGGGAGGGGCGCGGATCGAGGTGACAGCGCCCCGGCACCCGGCTCGAGCCTCAGCGCGAGTGGACGGGACCCGCGACGACGAAGGGCCCGCCCCGGCGAACCGGAGCGGGCCCTTCGCTGCGAGCGGCGAGGATCAGGCCTCGGCCGCACCCGCCTTGAGCTGGTCGTGCGTGTTGAGCGCGCGGAACACGAGCGCCGCGAGCGCGCCGCCGACGAGCGGGGCGACGAAGTAGAGCCAGAGGCTCGACCAGGCGAAATCGCCGTGCACGGCGAGACCGAGCGCGACCGCGGGGTTGAAGCCGCCGCCGGAGACCGGCCCGACCGCGAACGCACCCACGACCACGACCGAGCCGATCGCGAGGCCGTAGAACGAGTTGCCCTCGGTGTCCTTCGACGTCGCGACGTTGAGCACCACGTAGACCAGGATGAAGGTGAAGATCGCCTCGACCAGGAATGCGGGGCCGACCTCGATCACCTTCGCCGCGTCGGGCGCCGCGAAGATGAGGCCCGCGACGAGTGCGCCGAGGGCGCCGCCGACGAGCTGGGCGACGACGTAGGCCACGAAGTCGCCGGCGCTCAGGGCGCCGCGCAGCCAGGCGCCGAGCGACACGGCCGGGTTGAGGTGCGCGCCCGAGAGGTGACCGGTCGCGTAGATGAGCACCATCAGGGTGAAGCCGATGGCGAGGGGCGCGAGGTCGCCGGCGTTGTTGATCGCGGCAACGATGGCGAAGACGAACAGGAATGTCGCAAGGGCCTCGGCGACCGCATTCCGCACGGTACCAGTCATGTCGACTCACTTTCTTGGAGCATCGGAATTTCCTTGATTGCGTCCATTATGTCAAAGCGGCGTGTCGCGGCCGGGAGTGTTGCGCGGTGTCGCGGGAGTCCGTCCGATGCGCGCGGAGGCGGCGGGACGAGGGGACGAGGGTCGCTCACGTCGCGGGGTGCGCGCCGCCCTCCCCGGTGGTGTGCCCCTCCGGCTCGATCTGCAGGGTCACGTGCTCGGTGTCGAAGTGCGCGTGCAGGCACGCGCGCAGCTCGTCGAGGATCGCGTGGTAGTCGCGCTCGCTCCACACGGTGTCCGTCACCGTGACGTGCGCGGAGAACGCGGGAACGCCCGAGGTGATCGTCCACGCGTGCACGTCGTGCACCTCGATGACGCCGGGGACCGCGAGCATGTGGCGTCGCGCCGCGTCGACGTCGACGTGCTTGGGCGAGGCCTCGAGCAGCACGTCGACCACGTCGCGCAGCAGGCTGACGGCGCGCGGGAAGATGAGCAGCGCGATGAGGATCGACGCGATCTGATCCACGGCGTTCCAGCCGGTGAACAGGATGATCACACCCGCGATGATGACCGCGACCGAGCCGAGCAGGTCGCCGAGCACCTCGAGGTACGCGCCGCGCACGTTGAGGCTCTCCTTCTGGCCCGAGCGCAGGATGAGCAGCGAGACGAGGTTGGCCGCGGCGCCGATGACGGCGGCGACGAGCATGGGCCCCGAGTGCACCTCGACCTCGGACCCGAAGCGCGAGATCGCCTGCACGAGGATCACGATCGCGATGACCCCCAGCACGATCCCGTTGACGAGCGCGGCGAGCACCTCGACGCGCAGGTAGCCGTAGGTGCGCTTGGAGGTGGCGGGCAGCCCGGCGATGAGGCTCGCGATGAGCGCGATGGCCACGCCGGTGGCGTCGGTGAGCATGTGCCCGGCATCGGCCAGCAGCGACAGCGAGTTCGAGATGAACGCGCCGATCACCTGCACCACGAACACGGCGAGGGTGATCGAGAGCACGAGGATCAGGCGCTTGCGGTGCTTGCCGGTCGCGGTGCCGGCGCCCTGCAGCCCGTGGTCGTGCGAGTGCCCGTGCCCGCCGTGCGCGCTCGCCTCGGCCCCCGGCCGCTCCGGGTGCCCCGCGCTGAATTCCGCGTCGCAGGAGTCCGCCGGCCCGTGCTCCTCGCTCATGATGCCGACCATATCAACGTCCGGCCCGTTCCGGCGCGACGGACCCGGTGAACCGCCTGAGCCGCAGGCTGTTGCCGACGACGAAGACGCTCGAGAACGCCATCGCCGCACCGGCGAGCATGGGGTTGAGCAGGCCGAGCGCCGCGAGCGGGATCGCCGACACGTTGTAGGCGAAGGCCCAGAACAGGTTGCCCTTGATGGTGCCGAGCGTGCGGCGCGAGAGCCGGATCGCGTCGGCGGCGCTGCGGAGGTCGCCGCGCACCAGGGTGATGTCGGAGGCCTCGATGGCCGCGTCCGCGCCAGTGCCCATCGCGAGGCCCAGGTCGGCCTGGGCGAGCGCGGCGGCGTCGTTCACGCCGTCGCCGACCATGGCGACCACCCGGCCCTCGCCCTGCAGCCGCGAGATCACGTCGGCCTTGTCGCCGGGTAGCACCTCGGCGATGACCTGCTCGATCCCGACCTCCGCGGCGATCTGCCTGGCGACGGTGTCGTTGTCGCCGGTGAGCAGGATCGGGGTGAGCCCGAGACCGCGGAACCGGCCGATCGCCTCGGCGCTCGTGGGCTTGACGCGGTCGGCGACCACGAGCAGGCCCCGGGTCCGCCCGTCCCACGCCACGAGCACCGCGGTGCGCCCGCGGCTCTCGGCCTCCTCCTGAGCGGCCGCGATCGCGGGGTCGAGTGCGACCGACCACTCCTCGAGCAGCGACCGGCGCCCCACGAGCACGGTGCGCCCGTCGACGATCCCCGAGACGCCCTTGCCCTCCGTGTTGCGGAATCCCTCGACGTCGGGGAGCGCGATGTCGAGCTCCTCCGAGGCCCGCTGCGCGATCGCCTGGGCGATCGGGTGCTCCGAGGCGTCCTCGAGCGCGCCGGCCAGGCGCAGCAGCTCCGCGCGATCCACGCCCGCGGCCGGGATCGCGTCGAGCAGCGACATCCTGCCCGTGGTCACGGTGCCCGTCTTGTCGAGCACGATCGTGTCGACGCGGCGCGTCGACTCGAGGATCTCGGGCCCCTTGATCAGGATCCCGAGCTGCGCGCCGCGGCCGGTGCCCACGAGCAGCGCGGTCGGGGTCGCGAGCCCGAGCGCGCAGGGGCAGGCGATGATGAGCACCGCGACGGCGGCGGTGAAGGCGGAGGCCGCGGGGAAGCCGGCGCCCAGCCACGCGCCGAGCGTGAGCACCGCGATGCCGATGGCGATCGGCACGAACACGCCCGACACCCGGTCGGCCAGCCGCTGCACCTCGGCCTTGCCCGACTGCGCGTCCTCGACGAGCCTCGCCATCTGGGCGAGCCGGGTGTCGCCGCCGACGCGGGTGGCGCGTACCACGAGCCGGCCGCTCGCGTTGACGGTGGCGCCCGTGACGGCGTCGCCGGGGCCGGCCTCGACGGGCACCGATTCGCCGGTGAGCATGGACGCGTCGATCGCGGAGCGCCCCGAGACGATCACGCCGTCGGTCGCGATCTTCTCGCCCGGGCGCACGACGAACTCGTCGCCCGCCGAGAGCTCCTCGACGGGGATCCGGACTTCCTGTACGGCGCCGCGTGCGCCGGTTCGCGACGGGTCGGGGTGCTCCGCGTCCCGACTCCCCGTCGTGCGCAGGACCGCGACGTCCTTGGCACCCAGCTCGAGCAGTGCGCGCAGGGCGGCGCCGGCCCGCCGCTTCGAGCGCTTCTCGAAGTAGCGCCCGGCGAGGATGAACATCGTCACCCCCGCGGCGACCTCGAGGTAGATGTCTGCCGCGCCGTCGCTCGGGCTGATGGAGAGTTCGAAGGGGTGCGTCATGCCGGGCACGCCCGCCGTTCCGAGGAACAGCGCGTAGAGCGACCACAGGAAGGCGGCGCCCGTGCCGACGGAGACGAGCGTGTCCATGGTCGCGGCGCCGTGCTTCAGGTTGGTCCACGCGGCGCGATGGAACGGCCAGGCCGCCCACACGATGACGGGCGACGCGAGCGCGAGCGATGCCCACTGCCAGTAGTCGAACTGCAGGGCGGGGATCATCGCCATGAGGATCACGGGCACGGAGAGCACGATCGAGCCGATCAGCCGCTGGCGCAGCGCGATCAGCTCGCGGTCGGGGGCCTCCCCGTCGGCGGTCTCCGCCGCCGCTGCGGCCGGAGGCTGGGGGAGGGCCGCGGTGTAGCCGGTCTTCTCGACCTCGGCGACGAGCTGCGCGGGATCGAGGCCGGCCGGCGCGCGCACTCGCGCCTTCTCCGTCGCGTAGTTGACCGAGGCCTCGACGCCGTCGAGCCGGTTCAGCTTCTTCTCGATGCGCATCGCGCACGACGCGCAGGTCATGCCGCCGATCTCGAGCTCGTAGCTGCGCCGTGCGGATCCGAGTTCTGCGGATTCGCTCACGGCCTGTGGTGTCGACATGATCGGGGTCCTTCGCTGCGACGGGGTGATGATGCTGGCGGTGGGTGGGGTCGGGTGCGGGAGCACGGGTGCTCAGTGCGACTCGTCGTGGGAGGCGCGCTCGGGAGCCTCGTCCTCGGCGGTCGTGCCTTCGGCGGTCGTGCCCTCGGCCGTCGTGAGCGCGAAGGCTGCGGTGTGCACCTCGTCGCCGACCCGGAAGTCGAAGTAGAGCAGGTAGCGGCCTGCCGTGGGCGCCTCGGTGGCGAAGTCGACGCTCGGCCCGGACAGCTCGCCGGGCTGCGGCTCGGCGCCCTCGGGGTGCACGTGCAGGTAGGCGAGGTCACCCTCCCGCAGCGCGACGAGGTGGCCGAAGGCGCCCAGATAGGGCTGGATCCCGGTGACGTCGTCGCCGTCGCGGCTGACCCGCAGCGTGAGCGTCGAGCCGCCGCCGACGAGGAGATCGCCCTCCAGGCTCACGTCGAAGTCGCCCGCCCGCGCCTCGCGAACGTCGCCGCGGGTGCGCTCCGGCGCGAACCCGCCGCCGACGTCGAGGCTGCGGGAGAGGGTGAGTCCCTCCTCCGCGTCACCGGGGACGAAGTCGGCGAAGACGCGGTAGCTGCCGGCCCGCTGCCAGGTCCAGGGCACCGACCAGGTGCCGTCGGCGCCGATCTCGGGGTGCACGTGCCGGAACTCGGCGCCGTCGCTCCGCACCACGATCAGGTGCAGATCCTTCTCGTGCTCCTCGGTGTAGCGCGTCAGGGGCGTTCCGCGCTCGTCGAGGATCGAGAAGCTCAGCGCGCCCGCCGTGCCGGGCTCCTGCGGTGCGGCGATGGGGCTCAGACGGTAGCCGGCCGCCGCGAGCGAGAGGCCCGGCAGGGCGGCGGCTGCGGTGCCGGCCGCCGGGTTCTCGTGCGGACCGTGGTCGCCGGAGGCGTCCGCGATCCGCTCCTCGACGGCCGACGGAGGCACGACGGCCCCGGCGACGAGGAATGCGGCGCCGAAGACGGCTGCCAGGCCGAGGCCGAAGAGGCCGAGGCGTGCGGGGGTGTTCATGGGATCCCTCCTGCGCGTTGCGGTGGACGGCGCCGGGTCGGTGGCGGTCCTGGGCCGGAGCGGGCGGTGCGGCCGCTCAGGCGCGATGGGCGGTGTAGCCCGCCTCCTCGACGGCGGCGAGCACGGCGGCATCGTCGACGGGGGTCGCGGCGGCGGTGCGCACGGCGAGCCGGCCCGTGCTCGAGCTGACTTCGATCCCGGTGACGCCCGGGATCTGCTCGACCTCGGAGCGGATCGCGACCTCGCAGTGCCCGCAGCTCATCCCGGCGACCTGGTACTCGGTGGTGGCGTTCATGGTTTCCTCTCGGATCGTCGTCTTTCCACCATACCCCCATGGGGTATGCGTTGACCACAACCCGCGGCCCCGGCGCAGTATTCCCGCGCGAGGCGATACGCTCGATGCATGGGCTCTGCGCCGAACACCTCACCGCTCCGCTTCGGCTTCGTCATGCTGCACACCTCGCCGCTCGACGTGCCGGGCACCAAGGACGCCGGGGGGATGAACGTGGTGGTGCGCGCCCAGGCCGACGCGCTCGCTCGCGCGGGCCACGAGGTCGTCATCTTCACGCGGCGCAGCGACCCCGCGCTGCCCCGACGCTCCGAGCTGCGACCGGGGCTCACCGTGGTGCACCTCGACGCCGGCCCCGCCCGCCTGCTCGCGAAGGGCGAGCACGAGGGCGTCATGGAGCAGTTCGGCGAACTGCTCGACGCGGAGCTGCAGCGCAGCCCGGTCGACCTGCTGCACGCCGAGCACTGGTTCTCGGGCATCGCGGCCCTCCCGGCCGCGCGGCGGGCGGGGATCCCGCTCGTGCAGAGCTACCACTCCATCGCGGCGCCGCCCGAGTCGCCGCTCGGCGAGGGCGAGCGCCCCGAGTCGCCCGGGCGCCTCGCGGGGGAGCGGCTGCTGGCGCACGAGGCGGATCTCGTCATCGCGGTGAGCGAGGCCGAGCGGCGCACGGTGCTCGAGCGGCTCGAGGGCGACGAGGATCGGGTGCGCGTGGTGCCGCTGGGCGTCGACACCGAGCTCTTCCACCCCTGCGCCACCCAGGAGTGCGCCGAGGATCGCGACTGGCTCAGCAGCGGAGGCCGTCCCGAGGCGATCGTCGTGGGCCGACTGCACCCGCTGAAGGGCTTCGATCTCGTGATCGACGCGGTGGCGGCCATCGATCCGGATCGCCGGCCGATGCTGCGGGTCGTGGGGGCGCCGCCGCCCGACGGGGACGACTACGTGCGTGCGCTGCACGAGGCCGTCGCGCAGCACGGCATGCTCCGCACGACCGCGTTCGACGGCGCGCTGCGCCGCCGTGATCTCGCGGAGCGGATCCGCCGCGCCTGCATCATGCTCGTGCCGTCGCACTCGGAGACCTTCGGGCTCGTCGCACTCGAGGCGGCGGCCTCCGGCATCCCCGTGATCGCGCGCGACGCCGGGGGTCTGCGGGAGGCGGTGATCGACGGCGTGACGGGGATCCTGATCCCCGCCGATCCCGCCGCGGGCGCCGGCGACGATCCGCAGGTCTGGGCCGAGGCCATCGAGCGCCTGCTCGACGACGAGGAGCTGCGCGACCGCATGGGCGCCGCGGCGAGGGAGCACGCCCTGACGCGCAGCTGGGACGTCTCGGCCGAGCGTCTGCTCGAGGCCTACCGGGAGCTGCTGGCGCGGTAGGCCCGGCGGGATAGATGTCGCGCGCCAGTAGATGTCCTCAAGACGGGCGCCAGGCGACAACTACTGACGCGCGAAGAAGGTGCGGGCGCGGGTGCCGTTCCCCTCGACGAGCTCAGGGGGCGGGTGCGTTGCGCAGAGCGTCGGGCCGACGAGATCGAGCCGTGCCCGTGCCCGCCCCTCAGCGCGAGACGAGCGTCGTCTCGAAGGAGTAGAGGTCGGGTCGGTAGCAGTGGTGGCCCGCCTCGATGACGCGGCCGCCGTGGTCGAACGCCACGCGATCCATCGTGAGGAGCGGGCTGCCCTTGGCGATGTCGAGCAGCTCGTGCTCGTCGCCGTGGGTGCGTCGCGCGCCGATCACCTGGTTGGCGATCTTGATCGTGATGCCCCGCGCGCGCAGGATCTCGTAGAGCCCCTGCCGCTCGAGCTGCTCGATCGTGAGATCCGAGAACTCCGGGGGGAGGAGGTTCTCGAGGATCGCCATGGGCGTGCCGTCTGCGCTGCGCAGGCGCCGCAGGCGCGTGACCTCGGCTCCCGGGGCGACGTGCAGCCGCTGCGCGATCTCCTCATCGGCCGCGATGCGCTCGAGGGAGAGCACTCGCGTGGAGGGCTTGTGCCCCACGCGGGTGAGGTCCTCGTGGAGGCTCGTGAGCTCGACCGGGCGGCTCACGCGCGCCTGCACCACCTGGGTGCCGATGCCGCGCCGGCGCACGAGCAGGCCCTTGTTGACGAGCTCCTGGATCGCCCGCCGGACCGTCGGGCGGGAGAGGCCGAGGCGCTCGCCGATGGAGATCTCGTTCTCGAGGCGGGCGCCCGCCGGGATCACCCCCTCGCGGATCGCGCGCTCGAGGCGGCTGGAGATCTGGAAGTACAGGGGTACCGGGCCGGAGCGGTCGAGGTCGGTGAAGAGCTCGTCCGGCCACACGGGTGCGGTGCTCATGGTCCCTCCTTGGAGCATCGAGCGGCGTTGATCGGCGGACCCGGCCACGCTTTTGTGATGACAACATTACCTCCTGCGGGCCTCGCAGGTGTTCGATCGGAGGCGCGGCGCGGCGAAAAGCCGGGTGCGACGCCGATCATTCGTGCTATTGTTAGGACAAATGCAGCGGCGCACTCCGCGCTGCGCGTCACCTCGGAAGGCGGGTAGCGAATGTCGGAACAACGGCGTCCTGATGACGTGCTGGTGATGGGCAGGCTGGGAGTCGACGTCTATCCGCTGCAGCAGGGGCCGCTCGAGGACGTCGAGAGCTTCGGCAAGTACCTCGGCGGCAGCGCCGCCAACGTCGCCGTGGCCGCCGCGAAGTACGGCCACCCGGCCGCGCTCGTGTCGCGCGTCGGCGACGATCCCTTCGGCCGGTACCTGCTGCGCGAGCTCGATCGCCTCGGCGTCGACCCGCGCGAGGTGCGCGTCGATCCCGAGTACCCGACCCCCGTCACGTTCTGCGAGATCTTCCCGCCCGACGATTTCCCGCTCTACTTCTACCGCAAGCCGAAGGCGCCGGATCTGCAGATCGACCGCGCCGATCTCGACCTCGATGCGGTGCGTGCCGCTCGCATCTTCTGGTTCACGCTCACGGGCCTCAGCGAGGAGCCGAGCCGCACCGCGCATCACACGGCGCTCGAGGCCCGCGGCGGGAAGCGGCACACGGTCTTCGACCTCGACTACCGCCCGATGTTCTGGGCGGACCCCGCGGAGGCGACCGCCCAGGTGGCCCGCGCGATCGAGAACGCGACCGTCGCCGTCGGCAACCGGGAGGAGTGCGAGGTCGCCGTGGGCGAGACCGAGCCCGATCGCGCGGCCGACGCGCTGCTCGAGCGCGGCATCGAGCTCGCCATCGTGAAGCAGGGGCCCAGGGGCGTGCTCGCCAAGACCCGTGAGCAGCGGGTCGAGGTGCCGCCGCACTTCGTCGACGTCGTCAACGGCCTGGGGTCGGGCGACGCCTTCGGCGGCGCGCTCTGCCACGGCCTGCTCGAGGGCTGGGGCCTCGAGCGCATCCTCCGCTTCGCCAACGTCGCGGGCGCGATCGTGGCCACTCGACTCGAGTGCTCCACGGCGATGCCCGACGCGGCCGAGGTCGAAGCCGTCCTCACGAAGGGAGCCTGAGATGGCGTTGGACTTCGAGCGTCTGCGCGAGCTGCGCGCCGCCGATCCCGCCGGCGTGGGCCGGGCCCTCGCGGAGCGCAGGCGCCGCGAGGTGATCCGCGGCGACGGCCGCCTCTTCATCGTGGCCGCCGACCACCCGGCGCGCGGCGCCATCGCGGTCGGTGCGAACCCCACCGCGATGGCCGACCGCTACGAGCTGCTCGAGCGCATGGCGCTCGCCGTCTCGCGACCCGGCGTCGACGGCGTGCTGGGCACCCCCGACATCATCGACGACCTCGCCGCGCTCGGCCTGCTCGACGACAAGATCGTGGTGGGCTCCATGAACCGCGGCGGCCTGCGCGGCGCGGCGTTCGAGATGGACGACCGCTACACCGCCTACGACGTCGGCGCGATGGTGGGGCAGGGGATCGACTTCGCGAAGACGCTCATCCGGATCGACCTGGACGACGCCGGGACCGCGGCCACCCTGGAGGCCACCGCCCGGGCGGTCGACGCCGCTGCCGCGGCCGGGCTGCCCATCATGCTCGAGCCCTTCATGAGCAGGCGGGTGGACGGCCGGGTCGTCAACGACCTGAGCGCCGACGCGGTGATCCTCTCGACCGCCATCGCCTCGGGCCTCGGCAACTCGAGCGCCTACACCTGGATGAAACTGCCGGTCGTGCCCGAGATGGAGCGCGTGATGGCGGCGACCACGATGCCGACGCTGCTGCTCGGCGGCGACAACGGTGGCGATCCGGACGAGACCTTCGCGTCCTGGGCGGAGGCGCTCGCCCTGCCCGGCGTGCGCGGTCTCACCGTGGGGCGCACCCTGCTCTACCCCCACGACGGCGACGTGGCCGCGGCCGTCGACACCGCAGCCCGCCTCGTGCACACTGACCTGTAGGGATTCCGTCACGCAACTGTCATCCTGCGCGAGCTTGCGAGTCGCAGGACCTCACCGAAGTCAACCTGGATCCTGCGATCCGCTCCGCGGCCGCAGGGTGACGAATGAAGTCGAAGGAAAGATCATGACCACCGAAACCCCCGTCATCCCGCACTGGATCGACGGCGCGCGCCGCGCGTCGACCTCGGGCCGCACCGCCCCGGTCTACAACCCCGCGACCGGCGAGGTGCAGGCGCACGTCGCGCTGGCAGACGAGGCCGAGATCGCCGAGGCCATCGCGTCGGCGCAGCGCGGCTTCGAGCTGTGGAGCGAGTTCTCCATGGCCAAGCGCCAGACCGTCATCTTCAAGTTCCGCGAGCTGCTGAACGCCCGCAAGGGCGAACTCGCCGCGATCATCACCGCCGAGCACGGCAAGGTGCTCTCGGACGCGATGGGCGAGATCCTGCGCGGCCAGGAGGTCGTGGAGCTCGCGACCGGATTCCCGCACCTCATCAAGGGCGCGTTCTCCGAGAACGCCTCCACCGGCATCGACGTCTACTCGATCAAGCAGCCCATCGGCGTCGCCGGCATCATCTCCCCCTTCAACTTCCCCGCGATGGTGCCCATGTGGTTCTTCCCCATCGCGATCGCGGCGGGCAACGCGGTCGTCGTGAAGCCGAGCGAGAAGGATCCCTCGGCCTCGCTGTGGCTCGCGGAGCTCTGGAAGGAGGCCGGGCTCCCCGACGGCGTCTTCACCGTGCTCCACGGCGACAAGCTCGCGGTCGACGGCCTGCTCACCTCGCCCGACGTCGCCTCGATCTCGTTCGTGGGGTCGACGCCCATCGCGCAGTACATCTACGAGACCGCATCGAAGCACGGCAAGCGCGTGCAGGCGCTCGGCGGCGCCAAGAACCACATGCTGGTGCTGCCCGACGCCGATCTCGACCTCGTGGCCGATCAGGCGATCAACGCCGGCTACGGCGCGGCGGGCGAGCGCTGCATGGCGATCTCGGTGGTGCTGGCCGTGGAGCCGGTGGCCGACGAGCTGATCGAGAAGATCACCGAGCGCATCGCGAAGCTCGACATCGGCAACGGCGCCTCGACGCCGGAGCCCGACATGGGCCCGCTCATCACCGACGTGCACCGCGACAAGGTCACGGGCTACATCGACATCGCCGAGCAGGACGGCGCGACGATCGTCGTCGACGGCCGCGACTTCACGGTCGACGGGCACGAGGGCGGCTTCTTCGTCGGCCCCACGCTCATCGACAACGTCCCCACCACCTCGCGCGCCTACACCGAGGAGATCTTCGGCCCGGTGCTCGAGATCGTGCGCGTCAAGACCTTCGAGGAGGGCGTGAGCCTGATCAACTCGGGCGCCTTCGGCAACGGCACCGCGATCTTCACCAACGACGGCGGCGCCGCGCGGCGCTTCCAGCACGAGATCCAGGTCGGCATGATCGGGATCAACGTGCCGATCCCGGTGCCCGTGGCCTACCACTCCTTCGGCGGCTGGAAGGCGTCCCTGTTCGGCGACGCCAAGGCCTACGGCGTGCACGGCTTCGACTTCTTCACCCGCGAGAAGGCGATCACCAGCCGCTGGCTCGATCCCGCCACGCACGGCGGCATCAACCTCGGCTTCCCGCAGAACGACTAGGTTCTGGCTGGATTCCGGGCGAGCTTCCCCTCGTCATGCTGCGTGGGCGGAGCGAGTCGCAGAATCCGCTGCTGGATCCTGCGACTTCGCACAGGATGACGATGGGACGCGAGCCGCAGGTGGGTCGGTAACGAGAGGGAGAAGACATGAATGATCAGGCTTGGCAGCCAGCCGGGGCCGAGCGCTGGTTCCACCGCCGGGGCGAACTCGCCGAGGGCGGCTGGGAGACCGTGGTCGACGAGCGCACGCCGGGGTGGCAGCACACCGGCATCCGAGTGGGCAGACTCGAAGAGGGCGCCTCGCTCGACCTCGAGGGCACGGGCGTCGAGCGTCTCGTCGTCCCCCTCTCCGGCTCGTTCTCGGTGACGCACACCGAGAACGGCGTCGACACCGTCACCGAGCTGGCCGGCCGGGCCTCCGTCTTCGACGGCCGCACCGACATGCTCTACCTCTCGGCGGCGGCCACCGGCACGGTCGCCGCCCGCTCCGAGGGCGAGAGCCGCTTCCTCGTCGCCACCTCGCCCGTGCCCCTCGGCGATCCCGACCTCGTGCGGCCCACCCGCCACCTGTCGGTCGACGAGATCCCCGTGGAGCTGCGCGGCGCCGGCGCCTCGAGCCGCCAGGTGCACAACTTCGGCCGCAAGGAGGTGCTCGACGCCGCCCGCTTCATCGTGGTCGAGGTGATCACGCCCGCCGAGAACTGGTCGTCGTACCCGCCCCACAAGCACGACGAGCACATCCCCGGTCACGAGTCCCAGCTCGAGGAGATCTACTACTTCGAGGTCGCACCCGTGAAGGACGCACCCGAGGGGGTCGATCCGGAGCGCGCCTTCGGCATGTTCAGCTCGTACTCGTCGCCGGCGGGGCCCCTCGAGATCGACGCGCAGGTGAAGACCGGCGACGTCGCGCTGGTGCCCTACGGCTATCACGGCCCGGCGGTCGCGGCCCCGGGCTACGACATGTACTACCTCAACGTGATGGCCGGGCCCGATCCCGATCGCAGCTGGCTCATCAGCGACGACCCCGCCCACGGCTGGGTGCGCGACACCTGGGAGGGGCAGGAGCTCGACCCCCGCCTTCCCTTCGAACCAGATCGCTAGACCCGTCGTTCTGCGGCCGCGGAGCGGATCGCAGGATCCACAGTCCGAGAGAGATCCTGCGACTCGCGAGCCCGCGCAGGATGACGAGAAACGAATCCGCGAGGAGACCCAGATGACCACCCGTCGCATGACCGTCAGCCAGGCGCTCGTCGAGTTCCTGGCGAACCAGTGGACCGTCGACCGCGCGGCCGACGGCGCCGAGATCCGCGAGCGCACCGTGCCGGGCGTGTTCGGCATCTTCGGCCACGGCAACGTGGCGGGCGTGGGCCAGGCGCTGAAGCAGTGCCACGCCGAGAACCCGGACCTCATGCCCTACTACCAGGCGCGCAACGAGCAGGCCATGGTGCACCAGGCCGTCGGCTACGCGCGCATGCACCGGCGTCGGGGCACCTACGCCTCCGCCGCGTCGGTGGGCCCCGGCGCGACCAATCTGCTCACGGGAGCGGCGCTCGCCACCACCAACCGCCTGCCCGCGCTGCTGCTGCCGAGCGACACCTTCGCCACGCGCGTCGCCGATCCGGTGCTGCAGCAGCTGGAGCAGCCGCACGACATCGGCCTCACCGTCAACGACGCGTTCCGCCCCGTCTCCAAGTTCTTCGACCGCGTGCAGCGCCCCGAGCAGCTGTTCTCGATCGCGCTGAACGCGATGCGGGTGCTCACCGATCCCGCCGAGACCGGCGCCGTGACGATCGCGCTTCCCGAGGACGTGCAGGCGGAGGCCGTGGACGTGCCGGTCGAGTTCCTGCAGCCCCGCGAGTGGCGCATCCGCCGGCCCCGCCCCGAGCGCGACGCGCTCGCGTTCGCGATCGAGGCGATCCGAGCGGCCGAGCGGCCGTTCATCGTCGCCGGCGGCGGTGTGCTCTACTCCGACGCCGAGCAGCAGCTGCGCGACTTCGTCGAGGCGACCGGCATCCCCGTCGGATCCTCGCAGGCGGGCGGGGGTGTGCTCGACTGGGGCCACCCGCAGTACCTCGGCGGTGTCGGCGCGACCGGCACGCTCGCGGCGAACCGCCTCGCCGCCGAGGCCGACCTCATCATCGGCATCGGCACTCGCTACAGCGACTTCACCACCGCCTCGCGCACGGCGTTCCAGCACCCGGGCGTGCGGTTCGTCAACATCAACGTGGCGTCGTTCGACGCCTACAAGCACGGCACGCAGATCCCCGTGATCGCCGACGCCCGCGAGACGCTCCTCGAGCTGATCGACGCCCACGGAGACGGGGGGTTCGGGGACCTGCGTGTCGATCCCGGCTACGCCGAGCGCATCGCGCGCGAGAAGGCGGAGTGGGACGCCGCGGTGGACGAGGCCTTCGCGCCCTCCGGCCTGGCTCTGCCCGGGCAGCCCGAGATCATCGGAGCCGTGCAGCGGGCCTCCGCGCCCGAGGACGTCATCGTGCAGGCCGCGGGATCGCTCCCCGGCGACCTGCACAAGCTGTGGCGCGTGCGCGACCCGCTCGGCTACCACGTCGAGTACGCGTACTCGTGCATGGGCTACGAGATCGCGGGCGGCCTCGGTGCGAAGCGCGGCCTGCTGGCCTCCGGCGACGACCGCGATGTGATCGTGATGGTGGGCGACGGCTCGTACCTGATGCTCAACACCGAGCTCGTCACGGCGGTGGCCGAGGGCATCAAGATCATCGTGATCCTCATCCAGAACCACGGCTACGCCTCGATCGGCCATCTCTCCGAGACCGTCGGCTCCGAGCGCTTCGGCACGTGGTACCGCTCCTACGACGAGGGCGCGAAGAACTTCCAGGGCGACGAGATCCTGCCCGTCGACCTCGCGATGAACGCGCGCAGCTACGGCATGGACGTCATCGAGGTGGAGCCGGGCCCCTGCGCGATCGCGGAGCTGCAGGCCGCGATCGCGCAGGCGAAGGCGTCGGATCGCGCCACCTTCATCCACATCAACAGCGACCCGCTGATCTACGCGCCCGACGGCGCGGGCTGGTGGGACGTGCCGGTGCCGCAGGAGTCGACGCTCGAGTCGACGCAGCGCGCCCGCGCGGAGTACGAGGAGCAGGTCGCCGCGCAGAAGCCGCTGCTGGGGTAGGCGGGTCGCCGCGTCGGTGGTGCACACGCCTCGTCGCGCGTCGTACTCTCCGTCGATCGTCCCGGAGGGGCTGCACCGGAATCCGGGTCGATGCAGCCCCGCCGGCGCATCGGGGAGATCAGGCGAGCCGATTCCGGATTCTGAGGTCGAGGTCTTCGAGCTCGGCGACGATATCCGCGACGACCCACACCCGGTCGCGCTTCCGGCCGGTGACCTCGCGGAGCAGCCCGTGCTCCTCCAGCACGAGGATGCCTGCGTAGGCCGCCGCCGTGCTGCCGCCCGTGAACCCGATGAGATCATCGGCGGTCAGGACCGGATGATCGATGAGGCGTTGCAGCATGCGTCGCGCTGCGGAATCCTGACGGGCCTTGACCGTCGTGTCCCATTCGGTGGGGAGCCGGAGCAGCCGATCGAACGTGAGGAGGGATTCTTCTGCCGCCACGGTCGCGGCTCTGGCGATGACCCGCACGATCGAGTCGATGTCGCCGTCGCGGTAGCGGTTCAGCGCTGCGAAGTAGTCGGTGCGCAACGCGTACAGACCACTCGCAATCGGTACCACGGCGTTGCGGGTGGCTCCTCTGCGCTGCAGCACAGCGCCGAGGAGCGCGCGCCCGATCCGCCCGTTGCCGTCTGTGAACGGATGGATCGATTCGAATTGGGCGTGTGCGATCGAGGCCTGCACGAGTGCGGGGAGATCAGGTCGATCGACGTAGCCGAGAAGGTCGGCGAGAGCTTCCTCGACCTGATCCGGCGGCGGTGGAACGTGATCGGCGCCGCGGGGGCTGTAGTCGCTCCCCCCGATCCAATTCTGTTCCTGGCGCACCCGCCCCGCCCAGCGCCGGTCGCCGAGGTGCTCGTCGTTCTGCATCAGCAGACGGTGGGCTTCGAGCAGATCATCCAGGGTGATCGCGCGGGCGCTGCCCGCTCGGAGCATCAGGCTCTGCAGTGCCTCGGCAGCGGCCACCATGCTCGACGCGCGCGCATTGGCGCGGCTGCCCGCTATCGCGCGGGCGAGGTCGTCGCCCGAAGCTTCGATGAGCTCGATCTTCGACGAGGCGGTCGATTCCGTGCGGATCATGAAGCGTCCGAGCGCGTGTCCGCTCGTCCGCGCCGCCGAGTCTGCGCGGGCCACGGCTTGCAGGGCGTGCTCGGCAAGAACGATCGTGTCGCGTGAGGGGAGTGCGTCCAGGCCGGCGATCCGGGGCGGGATCGATACCGTCACCTCGGTGAGCATCCGGTCTTCGCGCGTGCCGCCCCGCTGTTGCTGCTGCCAGGGGCGCACCTCGGCGCCGTGCATCGGCCACTGCGGAGCGGGAGTGTCCATCGCGAGTCCTTTGCGGTATGTGGCGAGAATGTCGGAGTGGGCGAGGGCTTATTCCAGGTTAAGCGAATGAAGCGGGAATAAGAAGCACTTTGTTCCCGGCTTCCAGGCCTGAGGCGAGTACGTGAAGTGCGGAGCGGTTTCGTGCTCCGGGCAACGGGCCCCGCGGTGCCGTCGTGAAGACCCGCGCCGCTTCGGAAGAAGACGGCAGCGCTCATCCGCGACCGTGCAGATCTCCGAAACGGGGACGCAGCGGCTCGGGGCGCGACCGCGAGGGATGACCGCGAAGGCCCCGGATCTAATTTGGCCTATTGTCCTGTCAAAGTGGCGATGTGCAGGTAGAATATTGCGGTACCGAGACGTCACGAGAAAGAGCGTGAGCAGATGAGCGACGAAGCGATCGACAACCCGGGCCTGCGCATCGGCACGGCCCCCGATTCGTGGGGCGTGTGGTTTCCCGACGACCCGAAGCAGGTGCCCTGGGAGCGCTTCCTCGACGAGGTCGTGGCCTCCGGGTACCAGTGGATCGAGCTCGGCCCCTACGGGTACCTGCCCACCGACCCGCACCGGCTCGAGGACGAGCTCGGGAAGCGCGGACTCAGGCTCTCGGCCGGCACCGTCTTCACGGGCTTCCACAAGGGCGAGGAGCAGTGGCAGCGGGCGTGGGATCAGGCGCTCGCCGTCGCCGGGCTCGCCTCGAAGCTGGGCGCGGAGCACCTCGTCGTGATCCCGGACCTGTGGCGCAGCGACGCCACCAGCGAGGTGCTCGAGCCGCGCACCCTCACCGATGAGCAGTGGCGGAAGCTCGGCGCGGGCCATGACCGCCTGGGCAAGGCGCTGCTCGAGGAGTTCGGCATGCAGCAGCAGTTCCACTCCCACGCCGACAGCCACATCGGCACCACCCGCGAGGTGCTGCGCTTCCTCGACGAGACCGACCCGCGCTACACCAACCTCTGCCTCGACACGGGCCACTTCGCCTACTACGGCGGCGACAACGTGAAGCTCATCGAGGAGCGCCCCGAGCGCATCGGCTACCTGCACCTCAAGCAGGTTGATCCCACGCTGCTCTTCGACGTGCTGAAGAACGACGTGCCGTTCGCCGAGGCGGTCACCGAGGGCATCATGATCGAGCCGCCCCACGGCGTGCCCGACCTGGCCCCGATCATCGAGGCCGTCGCGCGGATCGACCCCGGGATCTTCGCGATCGTCGAGCAGGACATGTACGGCTGCGAGGTCGACCGTCCGTTCCCCATCGCCCGCCGCACCCGAGAGCACATCTTCGGGTGCACGCACATGGCGCGGATCGCGTAGCGCCCCGCCCCCGCGAGCGCCCGCCCGTATCCCGCGCGAACACCCCACCCGCATCCCCCGCGAACACCCCGCCCGTATCCCGCGCGAACACCCCACCCGTCATCCTGCGGCCGCGAAGCGGATCGCAGGATCCAGAAATCAGACGAAGAGATCCTGCGTACTGCGACTCACTCCGTTCGCGCAGGATGACGATAGAAATCGAGGATCGAATATGACCGAGGACCTCCGCATCGCCGTCGTCGGCGCCGGCATGATGGGCGCCGACCACGTCAAGCGCATCACCCACCGCATCGCGGGCGCCCGCGTCTCCGCGATCGTCGAGCCCGACGCCGGCCGCGCCGAGGCGGCCGCGCAGAACGCCCCGGGTTCCGCGGCGTTCACGAGCATCGAGGACGCGATCGCGGCCGACGCGATGGACGCCGTGCTCATCGCCACGCCGGGGCAGTTCCACGCCCCCGTGCTGAAGCCCGCGCTCGACGCGCGGCTGCCGATCCTGTGCGAGAAGCCGCTGACGCAGGACTCGGCCTCCTCGCTCGAGATCCTCGAGCTCGAGCAGCAGCTGGACCGGCCGCACATCCAGGTGGGCTTCATGCGCCGCTTCGACGCCGAGTACCAGGCGCTGCGCGAGCTCGTCGTGTCGGGAGAGAGCGGCGAGCTGCTCATGGTGCGCGCCCTGCACCGCAACCCGTCGGTGCCCGAGAGCTACACGAACGACATGCTCATCACCGACTCGGTGGTGCACGAGTTCGACGTGGTGCCGTGGCTCGCGGGATCCCGCGTCGTGAGCGTCGAGGTGAAGCACCCGCGCCGCAACTCGCTCGCCCCCGAGCGGCTCAGCGAGCCGATCCTCGTGATCATGGAGCTCGAGAACGGGGTGCTCGTCGACGTCGAGATGAACGTGAGCGTGCAGTTCGGCTACCAGGTCGCCACCGAGGCCGTCTTCGAGCGGGGCATCGCCCGCATCGGGCAGCCCTCCGGCCTGCAGCGCTGGGACGCCGGGTACTTCCGCGTGAAGGACCACGAGAGCTTCGTGACCCGCTTCGCCGCCGCCTACGACGCGCAGATCCAGCGCTGGGTCGACGCGATCCGCCGCGGCGACCTCATCGACGGGCCCAATGCCTGGGACGGCTACCTCGTCGCCCTCTCCTGCGAGGCCGGCGTCCAGGCGCTGCACGGAGGCGGCATCGTGCCCGTCGAGGCCCCCGAGCGCCCCGCCTTCTACGCTTGACCGATTCGCCGGTTGAGCGAGGAGAAGCCGCCTCTCGCTGATTGAGCGAGCGGAGCGAGTCGAAATCGAGGATCCTGGGTCTCGACTCGTCGCAGGCGCCTCGCTCAACCTGCGGATCCCCCGTCATCCTGCGCGCGGCGAAGCCGGTCATCCTGCGCGAGTGCAGCGAATCCTCCAGGAGAAACGCGCCAGCGTTTCTCGGACTCGCTGCCGGAGCTCCGCTCCGGAGTCGCAGCACGCAGGATCCACACCCGAAAAAGACCGCAAAGGAGCCCCCATGGTCCGCATCGCCCTCGATCCCACGCCCTACAACGACTCGGTGCATCTGCTCGACTTCCCCGACCTCGTCGCCCGACTCGGCTACGAGTACCTGCAGCTCACCCCGAACCCCGACTTCGGGCGGCACTTCCACCACCCGAAGGTCGACGGCGACATGATCGCGAAGCTGAAGAAGCGCGCGGGCGACGCGGGGGTGACCATCACCTCGGTGCTGCCCGTGCAGCGCTTCGGCGGACCCGAGGAGCACCAGCTGCAGGCGGCGATCTACAACACGACCCGCTACATCCGCATCGCCGCCGAGCTCGGGGCGCCGATCGTCAACACCGAGTTCTCGGGCCGCCCCGAGCGCGAGGAGGAGTCGGAGCACTGCTTCTACCGCGCGATGGACGCGCTCATCCCGGTGCTCGAGCGGGAGGGCGTCACGCTCAACTTCGATCCCCACCCCGACGACTTCGTCGAGGACGGGCTGGAGGCCTGGCGCATCATCCGCGGGCTCAACACCGATCGCGTCGGGTTCGTGTACGTCGCGGCGCACACCTTCCACTACGGGGATCGGGCCGCCGCGCTGCTGTCCGAGGTCGGCGACCGGCTGGGGGCCGTGTACACGGCCGACACCTTCGACCACACCCGTTCGCACGCGCTGCGCTACATCACGAACCCGCCCGGCAACGCCGTGCGCGTGCACCAGCACCTCGCCATCGGCGACGGCGATGTCGACTGGGCCGAGCTCTTCGGCACGCTCAAGCGGACGGGCTACCTCGACCGCGAGGACGCGCTCATCGTCTCGAACGTCTTCGCAGAGGACGAGCACGCCGATGAGATCTCGCGCTACCAGCGCGCGAAGATCGAGGAGCTGATCGCCGCGGCGTGATCGCGGCCGGTGCGGCGGGCCTCCGTTCCCCCGTGGACCGGCGGCTCCCGCCTCAGCCCACCAGCAGGTAGATCGCGCCGAGGACCGTGCAGGCGATGACCGCCCACTCGAAGGTGCGCTGCTCGATGCGCAGGGCGATCCAGCGCCCGATGAGGGCCCCGGCGATCACGCCGGGCACGAGCAGCAGATCGAGCAGCAGCGTGCTCGGGGTGATGAGCCCGAGACCCACCGAGACCGGCACCTTGGCGAGGTTGATCACCGCGAAGAACCACGCCGCGGTGCCGAGGAACGCCTTCACTGGGAAGCGCGCGGCGAGGAAGTACATCGACATCACCGGGCCGCCGGCGTTCGCCACCATCGTGGTGAAACCGCCGAGCGAGCCGTAGCCGATGCGGGCGGCGCGGCCCGATCCCGATCCGCCGGCCGAGACGGTGCGCCGCCGCTGCCACAGCGTGAACGCGATGATGAGCAGCAGGATCACGCCGATGACCCGCCGCACCCAGGAGTCGTCGGCGAACGCGAGGAAGAGCGCGCCGGCCAAGAGGCCGGCGATGACGGCGGGGATGAGCCGGACGAGCGTCGCCCAGTCGGCGTGACGGCGGTAGCTGATCAGCGCGAAGACATCGCCGACGATGAGCAGCAGCAGAAGCGCGCCGGTCGAGGCCCGGGCGGGCAGGATCGCCGCGAACACCGCGATGGAGAGCGTGTTGATGCCCGGGAGGGCGGTCTTCGAGACGCCGACGAGCAGGGCGGCGAGTGCCAGCAGCGCCCACGCGAGAGGGGCGAGATCTGGGAGCAGCGACGTCACGGGGCCACCCTACCCGAAGACGAGTTTGTTCAAATGTAACGACATTGTTACACTCGATGGAACGCTCCATTTCCCCCGGAGCGCCAGCTTGACGAAGGAGTCCCCTTGGCCTCAGGAACGATCGATCCGAGCAAATCGGCCCTGCCCGCGCTCACGGACGGCCCGCACCGCAGGCGGCTCGGCCTCGTCGCGCTGATCGCGACCTTCGGCGGCCTGCTGTTCGGCTACGACACCGGCGTGATCAACGGCGCGCTGCGCCCCATGGCCGCCGAGCTCGGCCTCGACCCCTTCACCGAGGGCGTCGTCACGAGCTCGCTGATCTTCGCCGCCGCCGTCGGTGCGATGTTCTGCGGACGGCTCTCCGACGGCTGGGGGCGCCGCAAGACCATCATCCTGCTCGCGGTGCTGTTCTTCGTCGGCACGCTGTTCGTGGTCGCGGCTCCGGGCCTCGCGGTGCTGGTGATCGGTCGTATCCTGCTCGGCCTCGCCGTCGGCGGCGCCTCGACCGTGGTGCCCGTCTTCCTCGCCGAGATGGCCCCCTACGAGATCCGCGGCTCGCTCGCGGGCCGCAACGAGCTCATGATCGTCGTCGGTCAGCTCGCGGCGTTCGTCGTCAACGCCATCATCGGCAACGCGCTCGGCCACCTCGACGGCGTGTGGCGCATCATGTTCGCGATCTGCGCGCTGCCCGCCATCGCGCTGTTCTTCGGCATGCTGCGCATGCCGGAATCGCCTCGCTGGCTCATGGAGAAGGGTCGCGAGGCCGAGGCGCTCGCGGTGCTCAGGAGCGTGCGCTCCGAGGATCGCGCCGTCGCCGAGATGCGCGATCTCGAGCGCATCGCCGCCGAAGAGGCGGAGGAGACGCAGCTCGGCTGGCGCGCGATCTTCTCGAACCGGAACCTGCTGAGGATCCTGCTCATCGGCGTGGGCGTCGGCATCGCGCAGCAGCTCACGGGCATCAACTCGATCATGTACTTCGGCCAGACCGTGCTCGTGGAGTCCGGCTTCGACGAGCGCGCGGCGCTCATCGCCAACATCGCCCCCGGTGTCATCGCGGTGATCGGCGCCGTCATCGCCCTCGCCATGATGGACCGCTTCGACCGCCGCAAGACCTTCATCACCGGCCTCGCGCTCACCACGAGCAGCCACCTGCTGATCGGCCTCGCCTCGATGGCGCTGCCCGTCGGGCATCCGCTGCGCCCCTGGGTGATCCTCTTCCTCGTGGTGCTGTTCGTGGGATCGATGCAGACCTTCCTGAACGTGGCGGTGTGGGTCTACCTCTCCGAGATCTTCCCGCTGCACATGCGCGGCTTCGGGATGGGGTTCTCGGTCTTCATGCTGTGGGTGACCAACGGCTTCCTGTCGCTGTACTTCCTCTCGCTCGTCGAGGCCGTCGGGATCACTGGCACCTTCTACCTCTTCGCGGCCGTCGGGCTGGTCGCGCTGCTCTTCGTGTGGCGGTTCGTGCCGGAGACGCGCGGGCGCACGCTCGAGGAGCTCGAGGAGGACGTGACGACCGGCGCGATCTACCTGCTCAAGAAGTAGCCGGCCCCCCCCTGCACGCCGCGGCCCCCGCACTCGTCTGCCGAGTGCGGGGGCCGCGGCGTGACCGTGTGCTCTACTCGGGGAAGATCTGCCCCACGGCCTCGCGCTTCTCGGCCTGGAAGCCGTCCTCGGCGCGGCCGAGCGCCCAGTAGGCCGAGAGCGAGAGCGCGCGGCGGTCGATGCCCCAGTCGTCGTGCAGCAGCGCCCGCAGCCCCTTGATGGATCCGCGCTCGCCGTGGGCGAAGACCTCCGGCAGCACCTCGGGCCGGGGCAGGGCGCGCGCGGCCTCGAGCAGCACGGTGCCGTGGACCGCCTCGCCGCCATCGGGGGTGCGGCGGTGCAGCCACCGCAGCTCGATGCCGGCGGGCCGGGGGAGGTCGATCTCGTCATCCGGGCCGCCCACCTCGATCAGAGCGAGGCCCCGCGCCTCCGCGGGCATGGCCTCGAGCGCCGCGGCGATGGCCGGCAGTGCCGACTCGTCGCCGAGCAGCAGCCGCGGCACCGCCGGATCGGCGGACGGCGCATACTGCCCGCCCGGACCCGAGAGCGAGACGCGGTCGCCCGGCTGCGCGTTCGCGGCCCAGGGGCCCGCGATGCCCTCGTCGCCGTGCACCACGAAGTCGACGGCCATGGTGCCCGCGGCCTCGTCGATCGAGCGGACCGTGTAGGTGCGCCGCACCGGCAGGTCCTCGAGCGGGAGGATCTCGCGGAGCTCCTCGAGATCGTACGGCGGGGTCAGCCCGAGCTCCGGCTTCGCGAAGAGCAGTTTCACGTACTTGTCGGTCTTCGCGATCCGATCCGGATCGGCCTCGCCGACGAAGGCGGCGAAGTCCGCTCCGCCGAGGTGCACGCGCACGAGATGCGGGCTCAGCCGCTCGGTGCGGTCGACGACGAGGACGCGCTGGGGGCCGCCGCGGCGACGCGCGGGGGTGGTGGTTTCGCTCATCCCCTCACCGTAGCCCGGATCGAGCTGTGGATTCCAGGTTCATCCGATGATTGGAGCCCGGGGCGAGGGCCCAGCGGTGGTCCCGCGCCACCCCGATGGCGCCTACGCGTCGAGCGCGGCGTCGGCGTCGCGCAGCACCTGCGCGGCCACCTCGAGCCCCTCGATGCGGCCGAGCGACACGTCCTCGTGCTCGATGTTCACCCACATCCCGGGGTCGACCTCGCGCAGCGCCCGCAGGAACTCGGTCCAGAACGCCGTGTCGTGGCCCTTGCCGAGCGCCACGAAATCCCACGCCGACCGCTTCGGCCACTCGTTGGCCCACTCGTCGCCGCCGAGGTTGGTGCGAGGCTCCTCGGGAGAGAGGCGGCGGAAGGAGTTGTCGAGCACGCCGTTGAGGCGCGCGAATTCGGGGTTGACCCGCACGTCCTTCGCGGCGGCGTGGAAGACCAGCTCCCCCAGGTGCCGCACAACGGCCACGGGATCCATCTGCTGCCAGAACAGGTGCGAGGCGTCGAGCTCCACGCCCACGTGGGTGGCGCCCGTGAGCTCGATGAGCTTGTGCACGTCGGCCGAGTTGAACACCAGGTTCTGCGGGTGCAGCTCGAGCGCCACCCGCACGCCGTGGTCGGCGGCGAAGCGGTCGATCTCGCGCCAGAACCGCGCGGCGACGTCCCACTGGTAATCGAGCACGTCGAGCGCGGCCGAGTTCCAGGCGTTGACGACCCAGTTGACCACGGCGGCGCCGGGCTCGCCGCCGGGCAGGCCGGACATGGTGACCACACGATCCTGCCCCAGGCGGGCGGCGAGCTCGATGGAGCGGCGCACATCGGCCGCGTGGGCGTCGCCGATCAACGGTTTCGGGTGCAGCGGATTGCCGTTGCAGTTGAGGCCGGCGATCGATACGCCCGTGCCCTCGAACAGGCCCAGGAACTCGTCGCGGGCGGTGTCGGAGACGAGGATCTCCTCGCGGTTCGGGAGGTGCACCGGGGGCAGGAAGCCGCCCGAGTTGAGTTCGATGCCGGTGAGGCCGAGACTCGCGACCACCTCGATGGCCTCGGGGAGGTCGCGGTCGTGCAGGATCGCGTTGTAGACGCCGAGTTTCATGTGTCAGTTCTCCTTCACGGCGACCGTCGCGCCACCCTGGGCGGCCGAGGCGGCGACGGCGGCGAGGAGCTCCATGTTGTGCACGCCGTCGTCGAAGGTGCGGCAGCGGGGCAGCGACTCGGCCTCGGGAATGCCGGCGACCTCTTCGAGGAACGCGCGGGCCTGGTGCACGAAGAGGTCGTTCTGGCCGATGCCGACGCCCGGGGCGTCCATGGCCCAGCCGCCCGCGTAGTGCGGGTGGGCGGGGCCGAGCGCCACGGTGCGGTAGCCGGCGAGGTCGTCCTGCTCGTCGTGCAGCATCACCTCGACCCGGCCGGGGTTGGTCTGCGACCAGCGGGCCGCGCCCTTCGAGCCGAACACTTCGAGGACGAGGTCGTTGGGGTGCCCCGCGGCCACGCGCGACACCTCGAGGGTGCCGACGCAGCGCTCGAAGCGCGCGTTGAAGGTCGCGTAGTCGTCGTTCTCGACCGGGGCCAGCTCGTCGCCGACGTTGCCGCGGGTGTGGCCCACGACGGCGCTGAGCGGCTGAGGGCGCTCGGCGATGGAGGTGTGGAACCGGCCGCCCGAGACCTCGCGCACGTCGCCGCAGAGGTACTCCGCGATGTACGAGAGATGGCTGCCGACGTCGCCCAGTGCGCCGGACCCGGCCGGGCCCTGGTAGCGCCAGCTCATGGGCGCGTCGGGGCGGCAGCCGTAGTCGGTCCAGTAGCGGCCCGAGAAGTGCAGCACTTCGCCGAGACGGCCGTCGTCGATGAGGCTGCGGATGAAGGCGATGCCGGGGGCGCGCAGGTAGCTGTAGCCGATGCGGGCGAGCGTGCCGTCGGCGTTCGCCGCGCGGGCCGCCGCGGCCATCGCGCGCGCGTCGTCGATCGTGTCGCTCAGGGGCTTCTCGCAGAGCACGTGCTTGCCGGCCGCGAGCAGCGCCTCGACGATCTCGCGGTGCAGGAGGTTCGCGACGACCACGCTGACGACGTCGATGCGGTCGTCGTCGACGATGGCGCGCCAGTCGGCGTCGTGCCGTTCGAAGCCGTAGCGGGCGGCGGCCTCGGCGCCGAGTTCGACGTTGATGTCGGCGATCGAGACGAGGCGGATCTCGGGAAGGGTCGGCTTGTAGAGCGTCGAGGCTGCGCGATAGGCGGCCGCGTGGGCCTTGCCGGCCATGCCTGCGCCGATGACGGCGACGCCGAGGGAGGCGGTCATGGGTGTCCTTTCGAGAAGAAGAGAAGAGGAGGAGGAGTGTCGATGGTGGGTGGCGGGTCGGCCTCGCCGGTCGAACGAGAACGGATCGCGCGCGCCGACGTGTGCGCGCGATCCGTGGTGGTGCTGCGGCGCCGGGCGAGTCGACACCACTGGCACCGCTCGGCTCCGAGCGGGCGATGCGAGCTCTCACCTGCGTTGGAGCGCTCCAACATGGATCACGCTAACCTTGATGGGGCCGCGCTGTCAATGCGAAACCCCGGAAACCGCTCCGGGGTCGTTCGCGTCGGGATCGCCGGCCGTACGAGCGCGAACGAGAGGAGGCGCATGCGCAAGTCGCCCACCATCTACGACGTCGCCGAGCGCGCCGGCGTCTCGAAGTCGCTCGTCTCCCTCGTGCTGCGCGGATCCCCCCGCGTGAGCGACGAGAAGCGCGAGGCCGTGCTCGCCGCGGTCGCCGAGCTCGACTACACGCCCAGTCGCCTGGCCGCCGGTCTCGCCGGCACGCGCACCCGCAGCGTCGGCGTGGTGATCGACGAGTTCGAGAACCTGTGGTTCGCCCCGGCCCTCGCAGGCCTGCGCTCGGCGCTCGGCGCGGGCGGGTACAGCCTGAGCGTCGCCGATGCGGCGCTGAACGCGCACCTGGGTCTCGATCCGCTCGAGGTGTTCCGCTCGCTGCGGGTCGACGGAGTGGTGCTGGCCGGCGAGGTGCCCGACGAGGCCGTGAAACGCCTCGCCGTGCCGGCGGTCGTGCTCGGCACGCGTGCGCTCAGACTCCCGAACGCCCCGCTGATCGCGAGCGACGAGTTCGCCGGCGGGCGGCTCGCCGCGGCGCACCTCGCCGAGCTCGGGCATCGCGCCATCGCCTGCGTCACGGGCCCCGGGGCGAGCGCGGCGGCACGCGAGGCGGGGTATCTCGCCGAGATGCGGGATCGCGGCCTCGCGCCGCGGGTGGTGCGCGCCGCGCAGACCACGGAGGCCGCCGCGCGGGCGGCCGCGGCGGGGCTGTTCGAGCCGGTCGGATCCGGAGCCTCACGGCCGGTATCCGGATCGGGCTCGGGATCCGGGTCCGGACCGGCTTCGGGATCCGCGGCGACCGCCGGACCCCCCGCCCCCGTGCCGCCCGGGGCCGACCCCCGCCCCGGGGCCCATCCCGGTCCCACCGCGGTGTTCGCGGTCAACGACCCGATGGCGGTCGGCGTGATCGGGGCGGCGCGGGATCGCGGCCTCGCCGTGCCCCGCGACCTCTCGATCGTCGGATACGACGACTCGCCTCTGGCGGCGTACGACTTCGTGTCGCTCACCTCGGTGAGCGGCGACCCGCAGGAGCTGGGCGAGGCCGCGGGCCGCGCCCTCGTGGCGCTGCTCGAGGGCGACGCCGACCCGGATCCCGCGCGCCTGCTCGCCCCGCGGCTCGTGGTGCGCGGATCCGCGGCGGCGCCCCGGGGCTGAGCGGGCGCGGTCGTGCCGGCCCACCGCCGGTTTCGCGTCGCCGACAGCCGTTCCGCCATCGCCCCGCGCCGGAGGGCGCGCCGAGTGGAGACCCTGCGGCTGAGCGCCGCCGGATTCGCCCGCATGCTGATCGCCGGCCGATAGCGGCCCGGGGGAGGCGCGGTGGGAGAACCCCGTCGATCCGCGTGAGAAAGTTCGCCCCGCACCCTGATTCGGACCGGTCCAAGCTCTATACTGTAATCGACGTATTGTCTTATCAAATAGGGAACGCCGAAGTGGGTGCGGCACCCGACCCCGACCCGGAGGACACCGCAATGACGCAGCAACCCGTTCGCTTCGGACTCATCGGCACCGGCCGCATCGGCCAGGTGCACGCCGCGAGCATCGCCGCCGCCACCGCCGCCGTCCTCGCCTGGGTCGCCGACCCCTTCGTCGAGGGCGCCCGCGGGGTCGCCGAGCGCTTCGGCGGCACCGCGACCGACTCGGCCGAAGAGCTCATCGCGGCGGGTGCCGCAGGCGAGCTCGACGCCGTGCTCATCGCCTCGCCCACGCCCACTCACGTCGACCTCATCGAGGCCTCGGTGCGGGCCGGCCTGCCGGTGCTGTGCGAGAAGCCCATCGACCTCGATATCGCCCGCGTCGACGCCCTGCGCCCGCTCGTGCAGTCGAGCGGAGTACCGGTCGCGCTCGGCTTCAACCGCCGCTTCGACCGCGACTTCGCGGCGGTGCGGGATCGTGTGGCCGCCGGCGAGATCGGCGATCTCGAGCAGCTCGTCATCATCAGCCGCGACCCGGCCGCGCCGCCCGCCGACTACGTCAAGGTGTCGGGCGGCATCTTCCGCGACATGACGATCCACGACTTCGACATGGCCCGCTTCTTCCTGCCCGAGATCGTCTCGGTCAGCGCCACCGGCACGCAGGCCTTCGACCCGGGCGCCCGCGAGCACGGCGACTTCGACACCGCCGTCACCACGCTGCGCGCCGCGTCGGGCGCCGTCGTCACGATCGTCAACTCGCGCCACAGCGCCATCGGCTACGACCAGCGCCTCGAGGCCTTCGGTGCGAAGGGCATGCTGCAGGTGGCGAACGCGCCCACCAGCCTTGTCAGCGCCTCGTCCGCCGACGCGGTCGACGCGAAGCCCGCGTTCGGCGCGTTCTTCCTCGAGCGCTACGCCCAGGCCTACGCGTCCGAGCTCGCCGAGTTCGTGAAGCTCGTGCGCGGCGAGGCGTCGACCAGCCCCACCTTCGAGGACGGCCGCGCCGCGCTCGTCCTCGCCGACGCCGCCCAGCGCTCCGCCACCGAGGGCGTCACCGTCGCCGTCGAGCTCTGAGCGCCGATCCCGATCCGAACCACCGAAGGCGGAGCCCGAACCACCCGAACCCCCGTCATCCTGCGACTCCTTCGTCGCGCAGGATGACCTGAGCTTTCCGAGAGGACCCCGCCATGACCTACCGCCTCGCCGCCTGCGCCGAGATGCTCTTCCTCGAGCTGCCGTTCGAGGAGCGCGTGCGCCGCATCCACGACCGCGGCTTCCTCGTCGAGATCTGGGACTGGAGCACGAAGGATCTCGCGGCGCTGGCCGCGACGGGCGCCGAGTTCTCGTCGATGACCGGCTACCTGCGAGGCGACCTCACCACCGATGAGGGCCGCGCCGAGCTGATCGCCACCGCGAAGGAGTCGCTGCGCGCCGCCGAGATCATCGACTCGCCGCGCCTCAACCTGCACGGCACCGGCCTCGGGGAAGGCGGCCTGCCGGTCGTGCCGCGCGCGAGCGTGAGCGGCGAGGACTGGATCCGCGCCGCCGACACGCTGCGCGAGCTGGCCGCACTCGGCGAGGCGGCCGGCCGCACCTTCGTGCTCGAGAACCTCAACCTCGCCGTCGACCACCCGGGCACGCCCTTCGCCCGCGCCGCAGACACCCTCGCGCTCGTGCGCGCCGTGAACCGCCCCGGCATGCGGCTGAACCTCGACCTGTACCACGCGCAGATCGGCGAGGGGAACCTGGTCGAGCTGGTGCGCGAGGCGCTGCCGTGGGTCGGAGAGATCCAGGTGGCCGACGTGCCCGGCCGCTGCGAGCCCGGCACGGGCGAGATCCGCTACGAGGCGGTCGCGGCCGCGCTGCGCGAGCTGGGGTACGCGGGCGTGATCGGCATGGAGGCGTGGGCCAGCGGGGATCCCGACGCGGCCCTCGACGCGTTCGCGGCCGCGTTTGGCGCGTAGGGCGGATCGCGATGGGCGGGGATCGGGAGCGCAACGTCTACCGCGCGATCGTGCTCGTCGCGCTGGTCGCCGGGGCGCTCGGCTTCCTCTGGTACCTCTCCCAGGGCGGCGAGGGGCTCGGGGAGGGCGGCATCTTCCGCTTCTTCTCCGACCCGGCGGGCGACCCGGGGCCGACGCCCGCGGAGTGAGCCCCCGAGCCCTAGGATGTGAGGGGTGGCGCGCCGGGATGCGGCGCACGACACGGTGACGGAGGCGGCCATGACGGAGCAGACGCGGGATCCGGCGGCGCACGTCCGTCCGCCGACGATCCGCGATGTCGCGCGCGAGGCGGGGGTCTCGAAATCGCTCGTCTCGCTCGTCTTCAACGGCGGTGAGAACGTCAGCGAGGAGCGGCGCAGGAGGGTGCTGCTCGCGGCCGAGCGGCTCGGGTACCGTCCCAATCTCGTCGCGCAGTCGCTGTCCGCCGGACGGCGCGATCTCGTCGGGATCCTCGTCTCCAACCTCTCGAACCCGATCTTCGCCGACATCGTGGGCGCTGCGAAGGCGCGCCTCAGTGAGGCCGGCCAGCGCACCATGATCGTCACGGCGCAGGTCGACGACGGCAGCGGGGAGCCGGTGCTCGACCGCGACAACCTCGCGGTGCTCCGGGATCTGCGCCCGGCGGGGCTCATCACCGTCGGCACGATCCCCGAGTTCTCGGAGCTCTCCGACCTCACGGCGTCGATCCCGACCGTCGTGGCGAGCGCGATCGACGCGACCGACGACACGGTCGCCGCCGTGCGCACCGACGACGACGCGGGTGTCGACCTGGTCGTGGACCACCTCGCCGGCCTGGGGCTGACGCGCGTCGTGTTCGTGGGCGGCGACGGCGGCACGGTCTCCGCCTCGCGCGAGCGGGCCTTCCGCGCGGCGGTGGAGCGGCGGGGGCTGGGCGCGACTGCGGCGGTGGAGCGCGCCGACTTCACGGAGGCCGGCGCGCGTCGCGCCGTGACGAGGATCCTGGCGGCGGGCGACCCGCCCGAGGCCATCGTCGCGGTGAACGACCTCACGGCGCTCGGTGTCATCGCAGCCCTCGAGGAGGCGGGCGTGCCGGTGCCGGAGCGCTGCCGTGTGACCGGCTACGACGATTCGGCCCTCGCGGCGATCCCGCGGATCTCGCTCACCAGCGTGGATCCGCACAACCGGCGCATCGGCCGCGAGGCCGCCGAGGCGCTGCTCGCCGCCTCGGGCCCGTTCCCGCGCGGCCGCGAGGTGCTGATCCCCCCGAGCCTCGTGGTGCGGGGGTCGACCGGGGGCTGATCCGAGGCCGACGCGCCGATCCCGGTGTTCTGCACCTGGGTGCTGCGCTGCTACGCCAGCGAGCCGTCGGCCGCCAGCGCGATCGGACGACGCTGCTGCACGGATTCGACGCAGGCGAGCGCGATGGCGAGCGCGGCTCGGGCATCCTCCCCGCGGGCTCCCATCACCTCGCCGCTGCGCACTGCGGCGGCGAACGAGACGAGCTCGTCGGTGTACGCCTGGTGGAAGAGCTCGATGTTCAGGCGCGCGGTGGCGCTCGCCTCGCCGGCGGCCGTGTAGTGCCGCGCGCTGGTCGCGCGCACGTCGCCCGCCGTGACCATGCCGTCCGAGCCGAAGACCTCGCCGCGCACGTCGTAGCCGTAGGCGGCCGAGAAGCTGGCCTCGGCCGTGGCGATCGCGCCGTTGTCGTAGCGGATCGTGACGACCGCGGTGTCGAGCAAGCCGGACTCCTTGAACTCCGGCGCCACCAGCGCGTCGGCCGCGGCGAAGACCTCGACGGGCTGCGCGGCGGCGTTGAACCAGTTGAGGGCGTCGAAGTCGTGGATGAGGGTCTCGAGGAAGATCGTCCAGGGCTTCACCGCGCCCGGGTTCGCGAGGCCGGGATCCCGGGTCAGGGATCGCATGAGCTGCGGCGTGCCGATGCCGCCGTCGGCCACGATCCCGCGCGCCGCCGCGAAGTCGCGGGCGAAGCGGCGGTTGAAACCGACCTGCAGGGGCACGCCGGCCGCGTTCGCAGCCGAGATCGCCCGGTCCGCGTCCGGGACGGTGAGGGCCATCGGCTTCTCGACGAAGACGGCCTTGCCGGCCTCCGCCGCGGCGACGACGAGATCGGCGTGCGTGCAGGCGGGGGAGGAGATGACGACGCCGTCGACGGCGGGATCGGCGATGAGCTCGGTCGCGTCGAGGAAGGCCTTCGCGACGCCGAGGGGTTCGGCGACGCGGGCCGCCGCGCCGGATTGCGGGTCTGCGACGGCCTCGAGGGTCGCGCCGGGGATGCGCTGCGCGATGGTCTCCGCGTGGAACGCGCCGATCCAGCCGGAGCCGATGAGGCCGAGGCGAACGGGGGTGGTACTCATGGGTGCTCCTTTGCGGGGTGAGGTCGGCGGATCCGTGCCGCAACAGAGACTAGCACGTGCTAGTGCATCGTGCGCGAGCGGTGTCCGAGTGCTGTCGCCCGGTGAGCCCGCCTCCGTGCCCCGGGCCGGCGCTGGTGCCGGGCCCGGGCCCAGGCCCGGACCCGGGTTCGAAACCGAGCCCGATTGCCGAGCCCGATGCTTTCAGCGCCGATGCTGCGTGCGGTTTCGGGCAATGGCTGCGGTTTCGAGAGATGGATGCCGTCCCGGCGTCGCCGATTGCAGGGGCCGGGGTCCGCGCAGACTAACCCGCGGGCGGCGCGGTGCTCCCGCGTACGGTGAGCGTGGGGGTGACGCGCCGCGGCACCGGGGCCGCGTCCGGATCGGCCAGGCGCCGCTCCAGGGTCTCGACCGCCGTCTCCGCCATGCGGTCGGGATCGGGGCGCACGCTCGTGAGCTCGACGAAGGGCAGCGCCGCGGCCGTGCTGTCGTCGAACCCGGCGATCGAGAGATCCTCGGGCACGCGGATCCCGCGCCGCACCAGGGTCTGCAGTGCGCCGATCGCGCAGTGGTCGTTGATGCAGACGAGAGCGGTCGGCCGGTCGGAGCCCCGCCCGAGCAGGGAGAGGGCCGCGCGGTGCCCGCCGGCTTCGGTGGGGTCGGACGACCGCACCTCCGGGTCGAGCCGGTGGCGGCGCATCGCATCGAGGTAGCCGGTCAGCCGCTCGGCGGCGTTGGGGCCGCTCCGCGGGCCGAGATACGCGATGCGTTCGTGCCCGAGTGCGACGAGGTGCTCCACCGCCAGGGCGATCCCGCGCTCGTTCTCGACGCGGACGCTGTCGTGCGGCTCCGAAGCCGTCGGGCCGCCGAGCAGCAGGGCCGGGATACCGGCGGGCAGACCCTCGAACAGCTCGGCTCCTCCCTCGGCGCCGAGCACGACGAGGGCCTCGATGCGCTGCCGCATGAGGGCGTCGAGCGCCTCCTGCTGCGACTGGGCAGCGCCGATCGCACCGAGCGCGAGCGTGTAGCCGCGGGCCGCGGCGTGCCGGTGCAGCGCGTCGACCAGGTCGACCTCGAAGGGCTGCCGCATGGTGAAGAGGACGCCGATCTGGCCGCTCCGTCTCCGCCGCAGCATGCGCGCCGAGTCATCGGGGTGGTAGCCGAGCTCTCGCGCTGCGGCGAGCACCCGCTCGCGCGACTCCTCGCTCGCACCGGGCGCCCCGCGCAGCACGATCGACACGAGCTGCCGCGACAGGCCGACGCGCTCGGCGACGTCGCGCATCGTGGGCCGTGCGGGGGGTTCCGGCCGGTCGCGCTCGTCTCGGGTGCTCACCCGACCATCGTGCCACGGCTTCGCGGGGGCGCGGCACCCGGCGAGCGGTCGCCTTCTGCGCGGGCGAGCCGCTCGAACGCGGTGCGGAAGCGGCGGCGCGCTCGAGCGGGATCCGGGCGGGGAGGCCGGTGGCGCGGGATCCGAGCGGGGACTCCGCGTCGTTTCGCACCGCCCGAGCGGGAAGCGGGAGTCGCGTTGCGCCGCTTCGCCCCTCGGATACCGGCCGAACGCGACTCCCGCTCGCGGAAGGCCGCGGACGCGGAGCGGGTCTGGGTGGGCATGCGGGGGCGCGACATCGATGGACGCGGGTCGCCGCGGACCGGGCTTGACGGGCACACGACTTCGTGCGTACAATTTGGACCGGTCCAAAATCAACGATGAAGGGGCGACGATGAGCGAGCAGGACACGCGGGGCGAGCGGGACGCGAGCGGACGCCGCAGCTACGGCCTGTTGATCGGCGGCGAGTGGCGCGAGGCCGCGGGCGGAGCGCGCGCCGAGGTGCGCTCGCCCTACGACGGCGCCGCCGTCGGGGAGGTCGCGGCGGCGACCCCCGCAGACGTCGACGCCGCCATCGCCGCGGCCGAGCGAGGCGCCGCTGCCTGGCGCCGCACCCCGGCCCACGAGCGCGCCGCGATCCTGCACCGCGCCGCCGATCTCGCCGACGCCCGCGCCGAGCAGATCGCCGCCACCATCTCCGCCGAGAATGGCAAGCCGCTCGCCGAGGCGCTCGGCGAGGCGCGCCGATCCGGAGCGATCATCCGCCTCTCCGCCCACGAGGGCAGCCAGCTCTACGGGGACAGCCTGCCCCTCGACGCGAACCCCGGTACGGGGCAGGACAAGGTCGGCTTCACGCTGCGCCGGCCTGTCGGGATCGTCGTCGCCATCACCCCGTTCAACTACCCCGCGTTGCTGGTGCTCCACAAGGTTGGCCCGGCCCTGGCCTCCGGCAACGCGGTCATCCTCAAACCGGCCGCGGCCACGCCGCTCACCGCGCTCGCCCTCGCGCAGCTCTTCGTCGAGGCCGGCGTGCCCGAGGGCGTCATCTCCGTCGTCACCGGCTCGGGCGCCGTGCTCGGCGACGCGCTCGTCCGCGACCCGCGCGTGCGCAAGATCTCCTTCACCGGTTCGACTGGCGTGGGCGAGCGGATCGCCGCGCTCGCCGGGGTCAAGAAGCTCTCGCTCGAGCTCGGCGCGTCGTCCCCGACGCTGATCCTGCCCGGCGCCGACATCGAGCGGGCCTCGTCGGCGGTCGCGGCCGGCGGCTACGTCAACGCCGGCCAGGTGTGCATCTCGGTGCAGCGCGTCATCGTGCACCGCGATGTCGAGGCCGACTTCCTCGACGCGCTGCTGCCGAAGGTGCGGACGATCCGCGCGGGCGATCCCCTCGCCGAGGGCACGACCCTCGGCCCCCTCATCACCGAGCGCGAGGCCGAGCGCGTCGCGCGGAGCATCGCGCGGGCGGTCGCCGACGGCTCCACGCTGCTCACCGGCGGCGAGCGCGACGGCGGCTTCGTGTCCCCGGCGATCGTCACCGGAGTCGACACCCGTCAGGCCCTCGCCCAGGAGGAGCTCTTCGGCCCCGCCGTCGCCGTGACCACCGTCGCCGACTTCGACGCCGCGCTCGACGCCGCCAACGGCACCCCCTACGGTCTCGCCGCCGGCGTCTTCGGCGGCACGCTCCCCGAGGGTGTGCGCGCCATGCGCGAGATCGACGCCGGCAGCGTGCACCTCGGCTGGACCCCGCTGTGGCGCGCCGACCTCATGCCCTACGGCGGGTTCAAGGCCAGCGGCTACGGCAAGGAGGGGGTGCGGTCGGCGGTGGAGGAGATGACGGAGGTGAAGACCGTCGTCATGCACGGGTAGTTCGGGATCTCCGGGCAACCGCTCAGCCGACCGCCGGGCTCACCCGCACAGTTCAACAGCCTTCAGAGAAATCAGGAGAGGGGCGCCGTGATTTCGGCTCGTCCCTCGCTCAATCACCGCTGAGAAGCATCAGCAGCAGCAAAGGAGCTCGAGAATCATGGTTCAGGGAACCTCGGGGCGGACCGTCCGCCTCACCGTCGCGCAGGCCATCGTGCGCTACGTCGCCGCCCAGCACTCGGTCGCCGACGGCGAGCGGCGCCGCTTCGTGCCGGCCGCGCTCGGCATCTTCGGGCACGGCAACGTCGCCGGTCTCGGCCAGGCGCTCGCCGAGCACGCGGATCGCCTGCCCTTCGTGCAGGGCCGCAACGAGCAGGCGCTCGGCCACATGGCCACCGGCTTCGCCAAGGCCTCCAAGCGCCGCCAGACCCTCGCCGTGACCGCCTCGATCGGCCCGGGCGCCACGAACCTCGTCACGGCCGCGGCGCTGGCCACCGTCAACCGGATCCCGCTGCTGCTCTTCCCGGGCGACACCTACGCGACCCGACGCCAGGGCCCCGTGCTCCAGCAGCTCGACCTGCCGGGCACCCCCGACGTCACGGCGAACGACACCTTCCGCCCGGTGGCGCGGTTCTTCGACCGCATCACCCGCCCCGAGCAGCTGCTCACCGCGCTGCCGCAGGCCTTCCGCGTGCTCGCGAACCCCGAGGAGACCGGCGCGGTCGTGGTCGCGCTGCCGCAGGACGTGCAGTCGCACGCCTTCGACTTCCCCGCCGAGTTCTTCGAGGAGCGCGACTGGGCGATCCGCCGTCGGGTGCCCGACGCGGCCGAGGTCGCGCAGCTGGCCGAGCTCATCAGGGGCGCCGAGCGCCCGCTCGTCATCGCGGGCGGCGGCGTCATCTACTCCGAGGCGCAGCGGGTCCTCACCGACCTCGGTGAGCAGACGCTGCTGCCGGTCGCCGAGACCTTCGCCGGCAAGGGCGCGATCGTCGAGGACGGCCCGTGGAGCGTCTTCGGCATCGGCCTGGAGGGATCGCCGACCACCAACCGTCTCGCCGAGCGCGCCGACCTGATCGTGCACGTCGGCACCCGCCTCACCGACTTCGCCACGGCGTCGCAGTCGCTCTTCGCGAATCCCGGCGTGCGCTTCGCCTCGATCAACGTCGTCGAGCACGACGCGGTGAAGCAGGGCGCCGCGGCGGTGCTCGCCGACGCGAGGCTGGCGCTCGCCGCGCTCGCCGCGGAGCTGGGCGACTACCGCCTCCCCGCCGCCTGGGCGGAGGAGGTCGCGGCCGGCCGCGCCGCCTGGCTGCCGGTGCGCGACGCCGCACTCGATCCCGGCACCCGCTTCCCGAAGGAGCAGCACCCCGAGCTGCCCGACACCGACGCCGTGCTCACCCAGGGGCAGCTCATCGGCCTCATGCAGCAGCACGCGCGCCCCGGCGACACGATCGTCGCGGCGGCGGGCGGCCCGCCCGGAGACCTGCAGAAGGTGTGGGATGCGACCGGCGGCCGCCACGCGCACCTCGAGTTCGGCTTCTCGTGCATGGGCTACGAGCTGCCCGCCGCGATGGGGGTGCGCGTGGCCGACCCCGATCCCTCGCACCGCGTGACCGCGTTCATCGGAGACGGCACCTTCGTGATGATGCCCACCGAGATCGTCACCGCGGCGCAGGAGGGCATCCCCTTCACCGTCGTCATCTCCGAGAACCACGGCTACCAGGTGATCCGCCGCCTGCAGATGTGGCGCACGGGCGAGCACTTCGGCAACGAGTTCCGCTACCGCGAGGGCGGGGGATCCCTCGCCGATGCCGATGCCGGGCGCCTCGAGGGCGACTACCTGCGCATCGACCTCGGTCGGATCGCCGCGGGCCTCGGGGCCGAGGTGCGGCGGGCCACGACCGCCGAAGAGGTGCGCGGGGCGCTCGACGAGACCCGCGGCGTGCGCGGCCCCGTCGTGATCGTCGTGCCCACGATCCCGCACGCCGACCTGCCCGCCTCCGAGGTCTGGTGGGACGTGTCGCCGGCCGAGGTGTGGGAGCGCGTCGACACCTCCGAGAAGCTCGCCGAGTACGGCGAGGGCCTCGCGACGCAGCGGTGGCACGGGTGAGCGGGGACGCGGCTCCGTCCATCGAGCCTGTCGAGATGAGCAGTGACCGCTCCCCTCGACGAGCTCGGGGAACGGTCATGGGCGGGCCCCTCGCCCCCGGCCGCGCGCTGCGGGAGCGGTTCCTCTCGGGCGAGCCCACGATCGGCACCTTCCTGGGCCTCGGGTCGGTGACCGCAGCCGAGGTCTGCGCGGCCGCCGGCCTCGACTGGGTGCTCGTCGACCTCGAGCACGGCGGAGGGGACGAGGACCAGGTGGGCGCGATCGTCGCCGCCGCCGGCGCCTACGGCACCGCGACCCTCGTGCGGGTGGAGCAGCCGGAGCGCATCCGCATCGGGCGCGCGCTCGACACCGGGGCGGCCGGGGTCATGCTCCCGCGCATCTCGAGCGCCGCCGAGGCCGCCGAGGCGCGCCGGCACCAGCTGTACCCGCCGCAGGGCGACCGCGGGGTGGCCAGCTACAACCGGGCCGCGCGCTGGACGCTCGACACCGCCGCGCTCGACCGCTCGAACGAGCAGGCGATCGGCATCGTGCAGATCGAGACCCGCGGCGCGGTCGACGAGCTCGAGGCGATCGCCGCGACCCCGGGCGCCGACGTGCTCTTCGTGGGGCCGCAGGACCTCAGCTACGCGCTCGGCGTTCCGCGGCGCTTCGACGACCCCGGCTTCCAGGCCGTGCTCGACCGGGTGGTCGAGGCCTGCCGCCGGCACGGCAAGGTCGCGGGCATCCTCGCGAACGACCGCGCGGCCATCGAGCGGTACCGGGATCGCGGCTTCGGCTTCCTGGCGCTCGGCTCCGATGCGACGCTGCTCGCCTCGACGGTGCGCGCCTCGATCCCCGATGGCCTGGGGGTGGACCGTGCCGCCGGCTGAGCGGCCGAGGGGAGGCGGAACCGCGGCCGCTCCCGTGGTGGTCGGGCTGGGCCCGGTCGATCCCGCCCTGGTGCGGCCCTACCTGCCCGAGCGCGCCCTCTTCGTGTCCGATCCCTCCGCGGGAGACCTCGCCGTGGCCGAGGGGGCGATCGTGCGGGCCGCCTTCGACGTGGACCGCGAGCTGCTGGCGCGTATGCCCGCGCTGCGGGTCGTGGCGCGCACGGGTGTGGGCGTGGAGCGCGTCGACGTGGCGGCCGCGACCGAGCGGGGCGTCGCCGTCGCGGTGACTCCCGGCAGCAACAGCCGCGCGGTGGCCGAGGGCGCCTTCGCGATGCTCTGCTCGCTGGTGAAGCGGGCGGGCGAGTCCCACGCCTTGGTGGCCGCGGGACGGTGGGGGGTCGATCCGATTCCGACTCCGGGGGACCTGCACGGCAGGACGCTCGCCGTGCTCGGCTTCGGGCGCATCGGGCGCCTCGTCGCCGGCTTCGGCGACGCGTTCGGTATGCGGGTCGTCGTGCACGACCCCTTCGTGCGGGCGGAGGCGTACGAGAACGCGAGCCTCGCGGAGGCGGTGCGCCTCGCCGACGCGATCACGCTGCACCTGCCGGGGGGCGGCGGCGAGCTGCTGCCCATCGAGCTGCTGCGCACGGCGCGACCGGGGCTCGTGCTCGTCAACTGCGCACGCGCCGACCTCGTGCGCACCGGGACGCTGCGCGCAGCGCTCGACGAGGGGGTGCTCGGCGGGGCGGGGATCGATGTGTTCGAGACAGAGCCGGTGCGGGATCACCCGCTCGCCGACGATCCGCGCGTGCTGCTGAGCCCGCACACGACCGGGCTCTCGGAGGGGGCGATGGCGGCCACCTTCCGCATGGCGGCGGAGGCCGTGTCCGAGGTGCTGGCGGGTCGCGCTCCCGCGTTCGTCGCCACCGTCTGATCTCCGCCGGTCGCGGCGCTCAGCCGTCGGTGCTCGGCGCGGGGCACTTCAGGTGGGTCGGCTTGCCGGGGCCGCCGCGGTCGATGCGGTGCTCGGTCATCGATGCGCCGCACACCGGGCAGCGCGGATCGGCCGGGGGCACGTAGGGCGGCTCGTTGGGGTCGCCGAGCTGCGCCGTTCCCTCGAATTGGTAGAAGAATCGCTGCATCGCGGCGTAGAAGCCGGGCACCCCGTCGTACGGGCTCTCGTGCCAGAGTCGTCGTTTTCGTTTGCGCACAAACGAAATGCTAACACACTCGTTAGTGCGCAAACGAGATAGGATCGAGAGATGGAACAGCTCCCCGACGACGCCCTCGAGCTCGACCGGCAGGTGTGCTTCGCGCTCGCCGTCGCCAGCCGGAGCGTGATCGGGATCTACCGGCCGATCCTTGAGCCGCTCGGCCTGACCCACCCGCAGTACCTCGTCATGCTCGCCCTGTGGGGCGACGCCCCGCTGCGCTTCGGCGAGATCGCCGACATGCTGCGCCTCGATCCCGCGACGCTCTCGCCGCTCATCAAGCGCCTCGAGCACTCGGGGCTCGTCGAGCGCGTCCCGGTGGAGGGCGACGAGCGCACCTTCTGCATCGTGCCCACCGAGGCCGGGCGGGCTCTGCGCGAGCGCGCGCTGTCGGTGCCGCCCGCGGTCGTCGAACGACTCGGCCTGCCCGTCGAGCGGCTCATGGCCCTGCGCGACGAGCTCACCGCCGTGATCGCGGCGATCGACGCGCCCCCCGCCTGACGGGCGTATCGCCGGGACGCCGCCCCGAGCGCGCCGTGCGTCAGTCGCCGTCGCGCTCCGCCTGGGCGAAGCGGGCGCGGCCCCGGGTCGGCGTCCGGCCAGCGGGGCGCCGCCCCGCGACCGCCGCCTCGGGGTCTCGGCGAGCGCCTGCGGCAGGAGGAACGAGCGGTGCGGGAGGGCCGGCGGCCTTGACAGGCGCGCGAGGCGCGTGTGATGATTTGGACCGGTCCAAGATTGCCGGCATGTTTCGCGGTGAGCCGGGACTGTTTCGGTGAGGTCGTTATCGAACCTTTACCGTAGGTGTCGCCTCGCGGCGAAAGTTACGGTACTGTAAAACCGAGCGCAAGCTTTGTAACGACATTAGTTCAATTACACGATGGAGTGAAGCAATGTTGAAGTCACGTAAGGGTCGTTGGGGCAAGCTCGGTCTTGCCGGTGTCGCAGCCACGGGCGCACTGCTGCTCGCCGCGTGCGGTTCTCCCGCGGGTGCCGGCGGCGGCGCAGCCGGCGGTGAAGAGGGCGGCGGCTCCGACCTCGAACCGCTGAAGGTCGCGCTCGTCACCCATGCCGCACCGGGCGACACCTTCTGGGACACGATCCGCGCAGGCGCGGAGGACGCTGCTGAGAAGAACAACGTCGATCTGCTCTACAGCTCGGATCCCGATGGCGCCCGCCAGGCGCAGCTGGTGCAGCAGGCGGTGGACCAGGGCGTCGACGGCATCGTCGTGACGCTGGCGAAGGCCGACGCGATGTCCGGCGAGGTCAAGAAGGCCGTCGAGGCCGGCATCCCGGTCTTCAGCATCAACGCGGGCGAGGAGCAGTTCAAGGAGATGGGCGTGCTCGCCCACTTCGGCCAGAACGAGTTCATCGCCGGTCAGGCCGCCGGTGAGCAGTTCAACGAGGCGGGGCTGAGCAAGGTCGTCTGCGTGATCCAGGAGCAGGGCCACGTGGGCCTCGAGTCCCGCTGCGAGGGTCTGGCCGACACGTTCAGCGGCTCTTCCGAGGTGCTGTACGTGCAGGGCACCGACATGACCAACGTCGCCTCGACCATCACCTCGAAGCTGCAGACCAACTCGGACATCGACGGTGTGCTCACGCTCGGCGCCCCCTTCGCGCTGACCGCTCAGGACGCCATCGCCGACGCCGGCTCGAGCGCCGTGCTCGCGACCACCGACCTCAACGCCGACGTCTACAACGCCATCAACGACGGGTCGATTCTCTTCGGCATCGACCAGCAGCCCTTCCTGCAGGGCTACTCCAGCGTCGAGGCGGTGCGCCTGTTCAACCAGGGGGGCTACGTGCTCGGCGGAGGCCAGGCCGTACTGACCGGCCCGGCCGTGGTCAACGCCGACAACGCCGACAGCGTCTCGGCGCAGTTCGAGTGATACAGGTCGTCCGAAAGACTGATTGATGTCTACAGCAACTGTCTCCAAGGCGGACGAGCGCCTGGCCTCCGGCAATCTCTTCACGAGGTTCTTCACCAAGCCGGAGGCCGGCGCCACCGCCGCGGCGCTCGTCCTCGCGATCATGTTCGCCGTGGTCGCACCCCAGTTCACCCGACCCGAGTCGATCGCCACGATCCTCTACGGCGCCTCGACCGTCGGCATCATGGCCGTCGGCGTCTCGCTCCTCATGATCGGCGGCGAGGTCGACCTCTCCGCCGGTGTCGGCGTGATCTTCTCGGCGCTGTCGGCGTCGCTGTTCCTGTACTGGTTCGGCGGCAACGTCTGGTTCGGGGTCATCATCGGGCTCGTCACCTCGCTGATACTCGGCTTCGTCAACGGCTGGCTGCTCACCAAGACGAAGCTCTCGAGCTTCATCATCACACTGGCGACGTTCTTCATGGTGACCGGCCTCAACCTCGGTGTCACGCGCGCGATCACGGGCGGCGTCGCCGCTCCCTCGATCGAGCGCTGGCCCGGCTTCGAGTCGGCCGCGGCCGTATTCGCCTCCGACATCCCGGTCTTCGGGGTGAAGGTGAAGATCACGGTGTTCTACTGGATCCTGCTCGTGATCATCGCGACCTGGATCCTGCAGCGCACGAAGACCGGCAACTGGATCTTCTCGAGCGGTGGCGCACCGGACGCGGCCCGCGCGGTCGGCGTGCCCGTGGTGTGGACCAAGATCGGTCTCTACATGGGCGTGAGCTTCTGCGCGTGGCTGCTGGGCATGCATCAGCTGTTCGCCTTCAAGACCGTGCAGTCGGGTGAGGGCATCGGCAACGAGTTCCTCTACATCATCGCCGCGGTGGTCGGCGGCTGCCTGATGACCGGCGGCTACGGCAGCGCGATCGGCGGCGCGATCGGTGCGCTCATCTACGGCATGGCGCTCAAGGGCGTCGTGTACGCGGAGTGGAACCCCGACTGGCTGAAGTTCTTCCTCGGAGCGATGCTCCTCGGTGCCACCGTGCTGAACTTCACGCTGCAGCGCCGCGCGGGCAAGGGAGGCAAGAAATGAACGCCACGGCAACCGCCGCTCCCGCGACCGGCCGGGTGCCGCTCGTCGAGCTGCGCGACGCGGGGAAGCGCTACGGCAACATCATCGCCCTGCGCGACGTGAGCCTCGAGGTGAGCCCCGGCGAGGTGACGTGCGTGCTCGGCGACAACGGCGCCGGCAAGTCGACGCTCATCAAGATCATCGCCGGCCTGCACCAGAACACGGAGGGCGCATACCTCGTCGAGGGCCAGGAGGTGCGGTTCAACTCGCCGCGCGAGGCCCTCAACCGGGGGATCGCGACGGTGTACCAGGACCTCGCCGTCGCACCGCTCATGCCGGTCTGGCGCAACTTCTTCCTGGGCTCCGAGGTCTCCAAGGGCTGGGGGCCGTTCCGGCGGCTCGACGTCGACTTCATGAAGGAGACGGCCAAGAGGGAGTTGCTCGACATGGGCATCGACCTGCGCGACGTGGATCAGCCCATCGGCACCCTCTCGGGCGGCGAGCGCCAGTGCGTGGCCATCGCCCGCGCCGTGTACTTCGGTGCGAAGGTGCTCATCCTCGACGAGCCGACCGCCGCCCTGGGCGTGAAGCAGTCGGGTGTGGTGCTGCGCTACATCATCCAGGCGCGGGATCGCGGACTCGGTGTGATCTTCATCACGCACAACCCGCACCACGCCTACCCGGTGGGCGATCGCTTCCTGCTGCTGAAGCGCGGGCAGAGCATCGGCTACCACGAGAAGTCGGAGATCACGCTCGAGGAGCTGACGGGTCTCATGGCCGGCGGCGCCGAGCTCGAGCAGCTGGTGCACGAGCTGCGCCAGGTCGGCACCAGCACCGATACGGTCCGGGTCATCCGCGATGAGATCGAGGGAGACGCGGCGGCCGGTGTCGGCCACGTGCCCGTCACCGAAGCCGTGAACATCCGGGACCTTCCGGAGTCGGACGGCAAGTAGTCGTCGCACGCCGAAGCGGAGTCGCATCCGGCTGCCCCCTCCGAGCGGAGGCAGCCGGATGCGACTCCGCGTTTCCGCGGGGTGGGCTCCGCGGGGTGGGCTCCGCGGGCGGCGATCGGCAGCGGAGCCCGTTACGGCGCTGCCGTGGGGCCGCTGCGCGAGCGCGCCGGTCGCGGGCGTCCGGCCGAGCGGGACGCCGTCCGCGCGCAGCACTGTCCAGAGCCCTGGCAGCACCGTCCCGCTCCCGCGCGTCATCCGCCTGCGTATTGACAGCGGGGGCGCCATGTCTTTACAATTTGGACCGGTCCATAACGAGTCCCGAACCGCGACGAAGCACGGTGCCCAGCACCCTCGACTGAGAGAAACACGATCATGCAGACGAACGAAGACGGCACCACGACGATCGGCGTCGGGCTCATCAGCGTGGGCTGGATGGGGCAGCTGCACAGCCGCGCCTATGCGAACCTGCGGTACGTCTACCCGGACCTCAAGATCGCGCCGCGCCTCGTGCACGCCGCCGATCCCGCGCCGGCCCGCGCCCGGGAGGCCGTCGAGGTGCTCGGTTACGAGCGCGCCTCGGCCGACTACCGCGAGGTGCTGAACGACCCCGAGGTCGACGTGGTCTCCATCTGCGCCCCCAACTTCCTGCACGCCGAGATCGGCATCGCGGCCGCGCAGGCCGGCAAGCACTTCTGGATCGAGAAGCCCGTCGGCCGCGGCGAGGACGAGACCCGATCGGTCGCCGAGGCGGCAGCCGAGGCCGGCGTCGTCACCTCGATCGGCTTCAACTACCGCCACGCCCCCGCCGTCGAGCAGCTCCGCGCGCTCGTGGCCGAAGGCGGGCTCGGCCGCATCACCAACGTGCGCGGCCAGATGTTCGCCGACTACTCCTCCGATCCGCGCGGGGCGCTGTCCTGGCGCTTCCTGCGCGGCCTCGCCGGCAACGGCGTGCTGGGGGACCTCATGGGCCACCTGGTCGACCTCGTGCAGTACACGCTCGGCCCCATCGCCGAGGTGAGCGCCCTCACCTCCACGGTCTACACGGAGCGCCCCGAGCTGCCGATGGGCACGGGCACGCACTTCGCCGTGATCGAGGACGGGGAGATGAAGCCCGTCGAGAACGAGGACTACGCCGCCATGCTCGTGCGCCTCTCGGGCGACGCGGTCGCCGCCGGCGCGGTGGGCACGCTCGAGGCCTCGCGCGTCGCCGTCGGGCCGCGGGCGAGCTACGGCATCGAGATCTACGGCACCGAGGGATCCGCCTACTGGGACTTCGAGCGCATGAACGAGCTGCACCTCTCCGGCGGCCTCGGCGCCGAGAACCAGGGGTACACCCGCATCATGGCTCATCCCGGCATGGGTGACTTCGGCCGCTTCCAGCCCGGGGCCGGCACCTCCATGGGCTACGACGACCTCAAGGTGATCGAGGCGAAGAAGTTCCTGCAGGGGGCGCTGGGGCGCGAGCACCTGAACTCGAACATCCAGGACGCGCTGTCGGCGGCCCAGGTGGTCACCGCGGCCGAGCGCTCGGCCGAGGCCCGCAGCTGGGAGACCAGTGCTCCGGTCGACGGCACGACCGCCGCCGTCCGCGCATAGCGCGACCCGGGCACGCCGAGGCCCTTCTCTCCCGGCGCCGTGCCCGACCCGCACCGACCGCACCCGCACCGACCGCACCGACCGCACCGACGAAGGAGTCCCCATGAACGCCCGCATCGCCTCCGCCCCCATCAGCTGGGGCGTCATAGAGGTCCCCGACTGGGGCCTGCAGCTCGACCGCGAGCGCGTGCTCTCGGAGATGGTCGGCCTCGGCATCGAAGCGACCGAGTTCGGCCCCGAGGGCTTCCTGCCCGACGCGCCCGCGGAGCGCGCCGAGGCGCTCGCCGCCGCCGGCCTGCGTGCGGTCGGCGGGTTCTTCCCGGTGGTGCTGCACCGCTCCGCAGAGCCCGGCGGCGACGGGGATCCGCTGCCCGCGATCGAGCGCGAGCTCGAGGCGTACGCAGCGGCGGGGGCCGGCACCATGGTGCTCTCCGCGGTGACGGGCGAGGACGGCTACGACGGGGCGGCCGAGCTGAGCGAGGCGGAGTGGGAGACGCTGCTCGAGAACCTCGACCGGGCGCTCGACGCCGCCGCCCGCGCGGGTGTCGTCGCGACGCTGCACCCGCACCTCGGCACCGCGGTCGAGACCCCCGAGGCGGTGGCGCGCGTGGTCGCGGGATCCCGCATCGGCCTCTGCCTCGACACCGGCCACTACACGCTCGGCGGCGGCGACCCGGTCGCCTTCGTGCGGCAGCACGCCGGCCGCATCGTGCACGCCCACCTCAAGGACGTGAGCCTCGACGTCGCGGCCCGCGTGCGCGCCGGCGAGATCGACTACCGCGAGGGCGTGCGCCGGGGCATGTACCAGGCGCTCGGCGCGGGCGACGCCCGCATCGGCGAGATCGTCGCCGTGCTGCGCGACTCCGGGTACGACGGCTGGTACGTGCTGGAGCAGGACACCGTGGTGGAGAGCGAGGACGACGCGGTGCGGGCCCTCGAGAACGCTCGCCGCAGCGTGGCCTTCATCCGGGCGGCCGTCGGGGTCGGCTCGGCGAGCGCTGCACCCGTCGGCGCCGAGGACATCGAGGCGGTCGTGGCATGAGCGAGCCGTTGCGCATCGGCCTGCTGGGGGCGTCGAGGATCGCCGAGCTCGCGATCACCGAGGCGACGCGGGAGACCGGCGACCTCCGGGCCGCGGTGGCGGCGCGGGATCCCGAACGCGCCCGCGCCTATGCCGAGGCGCACGGCTATGCGGGGGTCCACGAGAGCTACGAGGCGCTCGTCGCCGACGACTCGCTCGACCTGATCTACATCGGCCTGCCCAACGGCCTGCACGCCGAGTGGACGGTGCGGGCGCTCGACGCCGGCCGCTCGGTGCTCGTGGAGAAGCCCTTCGCCGCGAACCTCGCGGAGTTCGATCGGGTCGCGGAGCGGCTCGGATCCGCGCGGGGCTGGGCCTGGGAGGCCTTCCACTACGCCGACCATCCCGCCGTGCACCGGCTCATCGAGCTCGTGCGCTCCGGCGAGGTCGGCGAGATCCGCGAGGTCGACGTGCGCATGGAGATGCCGGCGCCCTCCGCGAGCGACCCGCGCTGGAGCTTCGACCTCGCGGGCGGCGCCATGATGGACCTCGGCTGCTACGCGCTGCACGGCCTGCTGCTGCTCGGCGACGCCGTCGGTGCGCCGCTCGAGCTGCGCTCGGCCCGCATCGAGCCGTCCGCGGGCGACCCGCGCGTGGACGCCGCCGCTGCAGCGCGGCTGGCGCTCGGGGACGTCCCGGTCGCGATGCGCACGAGCATGACGAGTGCGGACTGGGACTTCGGCCTGCGGGTCGTCGGGAGTCTGGGCGAGGTGCTCCTGCCCAACTTCGTGAAGCCGCAGGAGGACGACCGGCTGATCGTGCGGACGACCACCGGCGCGGGCGTCGAGGAGCGCGAGGAGCGCACCGGCGCCGTGTCTTCGTACGTCTACCAGCTGCGGCGCGTCCGCGACGCGGTGCGTCGCGGTGACCGCTCGACCGATGCGCTCGAGCGGTCCCGCCGCACGATGGCGCTGATCGACGAGGTGTACGCCGCGGGCGGTCTGCCGCTGCGGCCCGGACGCCTCGCGCACGACGACGAGCGGTGAGGAGCGCGACATGCAGCAGTTGATGGCGGGCAGGATCCTGCTCGTGACCGGCGGAACCCAGGGCCTCGGGCTCGCGATCGCCGAGGCGGCGGCCCGCGAGGGCGCGGCCGGCATCGCGATCGTGGGGCGCAGCGGCGAGAAGGCCGAGCGGGCCGCGGCGGCGATCCGCGATCGCGGCGCCGAGGCGCTGGCGATCGTCGCCGACCTGGCGGCGCCGGGGGAGGCCGAGCGTGCGGTGGCCGAGACGATCGAGCGCTTCGGCCGCGTCGACAGCCTGGTGAACGCGGCGGGGGCGACGAGCCGCGGCACCCTGCTCGACACCACCCGCGAGCTGCTCGACGAGCACCTCGCGGTCAATCTCGTCGCGCCGTTCATGACGATGCAGGCGGCGGTCGCCGACATGCGCCGCCGCGGCGAGCCCGGCACGATCCTCAACATCATCTCGATGTCGATGCACGGCGGCCAGCCGTACCTCGCCCCCTACACGGCCTCGAAGGCCGGCCTCGCGGGCCTCACCCGCAACGTCGCCTTCGCCCACCGCTTCGACCGGATCCGGATCAACGGCCTCAACATCGGCTGGACCGCGACGCCCGGCGAGGCCACCACTCAGCGCACCTTCCACGACGCCGGCGACGACTGGCTCGAGCGGGCCGCCGCGGCGCAGCCGATGGGCAAGCTCGGGCAGCCGGACGAGATCGCCGACGCGGTGGTCTTCCTGCTGAGCGAGCGCAGCGGGGTGGTCACCGGATCGGTCATCGACTGGGACCAGAACGTGCCCGGCGCCTACGACCAGTAGCGCCGGCGGACCGGCGATGCCGGCGGACCCGCGCCCGGACATTCCCCCAGACACAGACACGGCTCATGAAGGAGCAGCAATGAGGATCGGCATCATCGGCACCGGCGTCATGGGAGCGTTCCACGCGCAGCTCCTGTATGCGGAGGTCTCGGGCGCGACGGTCACCGCCGTCGCGGATCCCGACCCGGAGCGCGCGGGAGCCGCGGCAGCGGCCGTCGGAGCCGCCGCGTTCCGCGACCCGCTGGAGCTCATCGCGCACCCCGAGGTCGACGCGGTGCTCATCGCCTCGCCCGACATCCTGCACGCCGAGCAGACCCTCGCCTGCATCGCGGCGGGCAGGCCGACCCTCTGCGAGAAGCCCCTGTCGTACTCCGTCGAGGAGGCGGAGCGCGTCGTCGCCGCGCACCGCGCCGCCGTCGGCGACGGGATCCCGCTCGTGCACCAGGGTTTCATGCGCCGCTTCGATCCCGGCTACGTCGAGCAGAAGCGCGTCGTCGCCTCGGCCGTGCACGGCCGCCCCGTCATGGTGCACTCGACCGGCCGCGGCGTGGCCTCGGGGCCCGGTGCCACCGACGAGTCGGTCGTCTTCAACTCCGCGATCCACGACCTCGACCTCGTTCCCTGGCTGCTCGGGGCGCCCGTCACCGAGGTGAGCTGGCACTCGCCCGCGGCGCCGAGCGGCACGGCCGGCGGGCTGCGGGATCCCTTCCTGCTGCTGCTCCGCACCGCCGACGGGGCGCTCTCGACCGTCGAGGTCTTCCTCAACGCCCGGTACGGCTACGACATGCGCTGCGAGGTCGTCTGCGAGACGGGCGCCGTGGCGATCACCGAGCCGCACCGGGTCTCCGTCTCCGCGGCGCTCGCCACGAGCACGGCGGTGCCCGAGGACTTCCGGCCGCGCTTCGCCGAGGCCTACCGGCTCGAGCTGCAGGAGTGGGTGACGGCGCTGCGCGAGGGCCGCGCGCCGACCCTCGCCACGGTCGAGGACGGCGCTGCGGCCACTCGGGTCGCCGCCGCCGCGGTGGCCTCGATGCGCGCGGGCGGCGCGTTCGTGAGCGTGGAGGCGGTCCGATGAGCGGCCGCATCCTGCCCTCGCCCGTCGTCCCCGACCCGCTGTCCGGCCCCTCGCTGCGCTGGGCGATCCTCGGCACGGGATGGATCGCGGCGCGCTTCGTCGAGGCGCTGCAGCGGTACACCGCGCAGCGGGTCGTCGCCGTGGGATCCCGCACCGCCGCCCGCGCCGAGGAGTTCGCGGCGCAGCACGGGATCGAGCGGGCCTGCGGCTCGTACGAGGAGCTCGTGGCCGCCGACGCCGACGTCGTCTACGTGGCCACCGGGCATCTCGACCACTTCGCGCACGCGAGGCTCGCGCTCGAGGCGGGCAGGCCCGTACTCGTCGAGAAGCCCCTGACGCCGGGCCTGGCGGAGGCCCGCGCCCTCGTCGAGCTGGCCCGCGCGAGGGGGCTCTTCGCGATGGAGGCCGTCTGGTCGCTCGCGCTGCCGCGCTACTCCGTCGTGCGGCAGGTGGTGGAGCAGGGGATGCTGGGCGAGGTGGTCGAGGTGCACGCGAACCTCGGCGAGCGGCTGGTGGATCACCACCGCGCCATGGATCCCGCGCAGGGCGGCGGCGCGATGAACGACATCGGCACCTACGTCATGATGTTCGCGAACGAGATGCTGCCCGGTCTCCGCGTGCTCGCCGCGCGCGGGCAGCGGCACGCGGGCCACGGCTCGATCGGCCAGTTCCACGCGCTGCTCGGCGATGAGGCGGGCCGCCAGGCCACGGTCAGCGCCTCCATGCTCGCGGACACGCCGACGACGGCCTACGTCGCCGGCACCGCGGCCACCCTCCGGCTCGAGGCGCCGTTCTACCAGCCCGGGCCGGTCGTGGTGCGCTTCCACGACGGCGAGGAGCTGCGCTACGACGAGCCCGCGCTCGCCCACACCCAGCTCTTCTGGGAGGCCCTCGAGGTGGCCCGGTGCATCGACGGGGGCCTCGCCGAGTCGCCGCTGCGCCCGCTCGATCGGACGCTCGCCTGCATCTCGCTCATGCAGCAGGCCCGCGAGCTGATGGGGGATCCGCTGCCGGCGGCCTAGTCGTCCGAGAGGAACGCCTCGAGCTCCTCGCGGGCGATGTGGTCGGCCTTCTGCACCGGGGGCGACTTCATGAAGTAGGCCGAGGCCGCCTCCACGGGGCCCGCGTGGCCGAGATCCTTCGCGACCTTCGCGCAGCGGATCGCGTCGATCATGGTGCCCGCCGAGTTGGGCGAGTCCCACACCTCGAGCTTGTACTCGAGGCTCATGGGCACGTCGCCGAAGCCGCGGCCCTCGAGGCGCACGAACGCGAACTTGCGGTCGGTCAGCCACGGCACGTGGTCGCTCGGGCCGACGTGCACGTCCTCCTCGGGCAGATCGACCTCGATGTTGGAGGTCACGGCCTGCGTCTTCGAGATCTTCTTCGACTTCAGGCGGCTGCGCTCGAGCATGTTCTTGAAGTCCATGTTGCCGCCGACGTTGAGCTGGTAGGTGTGGTCGAGAGCGATGCCGCGGCTCTCCATGAGGTGCGCGAGCACGCGGTGGGTGATGGTCGCGCCGACCTGGCTCTTGATGTCGTCGCCGACGATCGGCAGGCCCGCCTCCACGAACCTGGCCGCCCACTCGGGGTCGCTCGCGATGAACACGGGGATCGCGTTGACGAAGGCGACGCCCGCCTCGAGCGCGGCCTGCGCGTAGAACTTCGCGGCCTGCTCGCTGCCGACCGGCAGGTAGCAGGCGAGCACCTCGGCTCCCGAGTCGCGCAGCGCCTGCACGACGTCGACCGGCTCCGCGGGGGACTCCTCGACCTCGTCGCGGTAGTACTCGCCCAGCCCGTCGAGGGTGGGGCCGCGCTGCACGGTCACGCCGATCTCGGGCACCTCCGAGAACTTGATGGTGTTGTTGCGACCGGCCCAGATCGCCTCGCTCAGGTCCGTGCCGACCTTGTCGGCGTCGACGTCGAATGCCGCGACGAACTCCAGATCGGAGACGTGGTAGCCGCCGAGCCGCACGTGCATGAGCCCGGGCACCTGTTCGTCGTCGGCCGCGTCGCGATAGTACTCGACGCCCTGCACGAGCGAGCTCACGCAATTCCCGACGCCCGCGAGGGCCACCTTCACTGTCATCGCACCACACTTCCTTCGACGCTCGGCCCGATGGGGGCCTGTTCCGCAGCGGCTGCTCCGTCGGCGACGCCGGTCGAGCGCGCGAAGCGAGTCGAAACCATGCACTCGTGATCTCGGCTCGGCTCCGCCTCGCGCGATCGGCGGGGGATCCGCTCGGTCGACCGGCGGGGTCGGCGCCGATCGATGCAGCCTCTACGACCTTACATGGCTCGAGCTTTGTAACCTGGTATCTGCGCGCCGAGCCGGTCGGCGGCGGACGAGAGCGAGGCGCGATGAACTCCCACGAGCTGCACCGCATCACGGAGGTCGCGACCCGCGCGGCGCGCGAGGCGGGTGGGATCGCGCTGCGCGGGTTCCGCGATCCCGGCCTGCGGGTCGACGTGAAGACCGACATGCACGATCTCGTGACCGAGTACGATCGGGCCTGCGAGCGGCGCATCCGCGACGTGATCCTGGCGGCGTACCCCGACTCGACGATCGTGGGTGAGGAGGAGGGCGCGAGCGCCGGTCCGGGCCCGCTCACCTGGTACATCGATCCGATCGACGGGACGGCCAACTTCGCCCGCGGCATCGCGATGTGGGCGGTGAGCGTCGGCGTCGCGCTCGACGGGGATCTCGTGGCGGGGGTCGTCTACGACCCGGTGGCCGACCAGCTGTTCTGGGCCGACGATCGCGGGGCGTTCCTCGGAGACGAGCCGCTGCGCAGCCGCGGGTCCGCCGAGCCGGGCCGCGCGACCGTGGCGCTCAACTTCCCGCTGGCGCGCGATCTGGTGCACCTCCCCGAGCTGGCCCTCGAGCAGTTCGCCGAGGTCACGCGGCAGTTCGCGCAGGTGCGCGGGCTCGGCAGCACCTGCATCGCCCTGTGCTGGGTGGCGGCGGGGTGGATCGACGTCACGATCTCCTTCGAGACCCACCCGTGGGACGTCGCCGCCGGATCCCTCATCGTGCGCCGGGCGGGCGGACGCTATCTGAGCTACCGGGACGGCGCGGTGCTGCCGGAGCGGCGCGACCATCTCGGCCCCCACTACTACGCGGCGGTCGCGGAGGGGGAATTCGAGACCCTGCACGAGATCATGCGCACCCAGAGCCGGAGGCCGCTCCCGCGGAGCGCGGCCTGATCCGGCGGGCGAATCCTCTCCCGAGCCGCCGTGCGCGGGCCGGAGGCGCCCGGGAGCGTCCGGTCGCGCGAGGGCGCTGACCGCCGCGGGCGGGTCAGCGGACCGTCAGCTGCGCGGCGAGCTGCAGCAGCCGCGCCTCCGAGCCCGGCCGGCCGATCAGCTGCGCGCCCATGGAGAGGGCGCCGGGGCCGGCGGGGTTCGGCACCTCGAGGATCGGGATCGCGACCGCGGGCAGTCCCGACACGTTGACCATCGAGGTGTAGGCCGCCCACTCGCACTGCAGCCGGTAGTCGTCGTCGGGCGCGAGTTCGAGGAATGCGCCCACCCGCGGCGGCAGCATCGCGAGGCCCGGCGTGAGCACGACGTCGTAGGCGCCCCACTGCGTGCGCAGGTCGGCCGCGATCTCCTGCAGGATCGCTCCCGCCTCCAGGTGCGCGGCCCGCGGCCGGGCCAGCGCCCGCTCGCGGAAGAGCCGGGTGTACGGGATCAGCTCCTCCTCCGCCCCCTCGGCGAGCTCCAGCAGCGACAGACCCGCCATCCAGCCGGTGCCGAAGGCCTCGGGATAGCGCGGGTCGTAGCGCAGTCGCGCCTCCTCGACCCGGTGCCCGGCGGCCGCGAGCCGCTCGGCCGCCGTCTGCCAGGCGAGCCGGGCCTCGGGCGAGAGCGGCACGGGATGGGCGGCTTCGAAGGGGGACGCGGCGCTCACTCCGATGCGCAGCCCCCGCAGCTCGCCGGCCGTGCGCACGGCTCGGAGCGCGCGCCCCGGCCTCCCCGCCATCGCGTCGAAGAGCAGGGCCGCATCCTCGGCGGTGCGGGCGATGGGGCCGGACACCGGCATCCGCGGGGCCCCGAAGTCGTCCACGGGGCCGTGCTCCAGGTCGGTGGGCACGGCTCCGAGTCCGGGCTTCAGGCCGATGAGGCCGCAGGCGAGGCTCGGGATCCGGATCGATCCGCCGCCGTCGCTGCCCGGTGCGACCGGCAGCAGACCCGCCGCGACCGCCGCTGCGCTGCCGCCCGAGGACCCGCCCGCGGTGCGCCCGGGATCGAGCGGGTTGCGGGCGGGGGGAGCGATGAGGTTCTCGGAGTAGGCGTTGAGCCCGAGCTCGGGCACCTGCGTCTTGCCGAGCGAGATCGTGCCCGCCGCGCGCAGCACCGCGACGCCGGGGTGGTCCCGCTCGGCGACCGTGTGCGGCAGGGCGGCGGTGCCCAGGGTGGTGGGCGCGCCGGTCACATCCACCAGGTCCTTGTGGGCGATGGGCAGGCCGTGCAGGGGCGGGAGTCCGGCGCGCTCCTCCGCGGTCAGCGCCGCGAATCGGGCGTCGGCGGCGTCGGCCTCGGCGAGCGCCTGCTCGGCGGTCACCTCGATGAAGGCTCCGAGGTCGGCGCGCTCGGCGATCCGGGCCAGGAAGTGCTCGGCGGCCTCGCGCGCCGACACCTCGCCCGCGCGCAGCGCATCGCGCAGCGCGACGGCCGTCGCGGGGAGATCGCGCTCTGGGGAACCGCTCGCGTCGGTTTCGGGGGATCGGCTCATGCCTCGAGCCTACGCCCACGGCCGCGCCGCGCGACCTCCCCCCCCCCCCCCCCCCCCCCCCCC
>NZ_JAIVPF010000049.1:0-4421 GCF_053528595.1 Leucobacter sp.
CTCCGCTCGCGCAGCATGACCGGCTTCGCCGCGCGCAGGGCGACCGGCGCGCGCGCCGGACGCCCGGGACACAACGACGCGGGCGCCGGTCTCGAACTCGTCGAGACCGGCGCCCGTCATCGGTGCGCGAACGCGGTCAGTTGTTGAGCGCGTTGCGGAACAGGAATGCCGCCATCGCCTCACGCGTCACCGCGTTCTTCGGCTGGTAGTCGGTGCGCCAGCCGTTGCGCACGCCCGTCGACAGGCCCGAGTCGTACATCCACGAGATCTCCTTGAAGAACTTGTGGCCCGTGCCGACGTCGGTGAGCCGCGAGTAGCCGGGCTTCGTGTAGCTGCTCGGCGCGTACTGCCGGAACATGAACGCCGCCATCGCCTCGCGCGACACCGCCGTCTTCGGATCGTAGTAGCGCGCGCCGCCCTTCTTGATACCCGTCGACAGCCCCGACGTGTACATCCAGGAGATCTCCTTGTAGAACTTGTGCCGGGTCGACACGTCCGCGAAGGGAGACTTCGCCAGCGGCTTGTAGCTCGCGGGAGCGTTCATGCGGTACATGAACGCGGCCATCGCCTCGCGGGTCACACTCTGCTTCGGATAGTAGTAGCGGCCGTCGGACCTGCGGGTACCCGTCGAGGTGCCCGAGTGGAACATCCACGCGATCTCGTTGTAGAACTTGTGGTTCGTCTTCACGTCCTTGAACGGCGAGACCTGGCCGGAGCTGCCGGTACGCAGCGTGCCGTTGACGCCGGTCTTCTTCTGGCCGGAGGTCAGCTTCACGACCGTCGCCTGGGCGCGCGTCGACTTCTTGTTCCACCACTCGCCCTTGGCCACGTCGCGACCGGTCTTGGCGGTGAACTCGACCTTGTAGTCGCCCGGCACGAGGCCGAGGCTCAGGTAGGGCCCCTCGTAGTTCTGCCAGGCGTAGTACAGCGGGAAGTGCACGCCGTCGAGCACCTGGTAGACGTTCGCGGCGCGCAGGAAGTCCTTCGGCAGGCCGCCGGTCACGTACACCTTGCCCACGATGCTCGCGTTGGGGTTGGCTCCCGTCAGATTGCGAGTGAGAACTCCGCCGAGCGGCGGCGTGAACTTCGTGGCCGAACCCGACTTCAGGAACTGCATCGAATCGAGCTTGTAGCTCGCGGTGTTCCCGACGAGCTGCACCCAGTAGTCGCCCGCGGGCAGCGCGGGGGTCTCGTAGGTGTTCGCGGTCCGGTTCCAGCTAGCGAGCCACAGATCCCCCTTCGCGTTCGTCACGTAGAGGCTCGAGGTGTTCTTGTTCACCCCGGCAGGCGTGGTGATGTTGCCCTTGAGCGCGATACCGCGCTTCAGCGAGCCGTTGATGCCGGTCGCGTTGCCCTTGCGCACATCGACGGCCTTCGCCGCACTCCGGTCCAGGGCGTTCGGGTACCAGCGCTCGACGATCACCGGGCTCGCACCCCAGTACTCGAAGGAGATGCGGTAGCGGCCCGACGCGAGGTTGCGGAACGAGAACTGTCCGGTCGATGCGTTCCAGGTGTCGCGCTGCGCCGCGGGGATCGACGTGTTGTTGTGGTTCAGGTACCGGCTCGAGCTCCCGCTGCTCGAGTCGACGTTCTCGAGGTAGATGCGCACCGACGCCATGCTGCCGGCCTCGAGCGAGACCTTGCCCGAGATCGATCGGTTGCCGGTCGCGGCATTCGCGATCGGACCGCCGTCCTCTGAGGCTGCCACCTCCAGCGGCGCGATGGCTTCCGCGCCGGCCTCCTCCGTCTCGGTCACCGTGCCGCCCTGCACCGGGCTCGCGGGGTCCTCGGCGAGGTCCGCCGGGTCGACGAGCTCCGCGCGCGGCAGCGCGCCCGAGTCCTCGCGCGATTCGATCTCCTCGGCGACCGCGTCGTCTCCGCCCGGCTCCTCGAGCGCGGCGGGATCCTCGATCGATGCGTCGACCTCGGCCGGAATCTCCTCTGCCGCCCCCACAACGGCTTCCAGCGTGGCGTTCACATCATCGCGGCTCCCGGCGGAGACGTCGACCGGAGTGCCCTCCGGCCGCTCCTCGGTCGCACCGTACGCCTGCCCCTCGAGCACACCCGCTGCAACCCCGGCAGCGGAGAACTCGACGAGGTAGGCGCCCGGCTCGAGGCCGGTGATCGCATAGGCGCCGTCGTCACCGACGGTCGCGGCATCGGCCGCGGGATCGGCGTCGGCCGCCGTGCGGGCGGTCACGCGGACGCCGGCGAGCAGTTCGGCATCGAAGCCCTCGGGAAGCGCGACGACACCCGAGATCGTGCGATCGCCTTCCGCGGCATGGGCGAGCGGAGCCGACACCGCGCTCACGAGCGACAGCACGAGGGCGACGACGATGCCGATGGCGGGCACGCGCCACCGGGTTCCTGGCCGTTCCAGGGAGGAGGGGTACATGAGATTCCAATCAATCGAGAATGGGGATGATGTGCAGCTTGGCCGCACCTCACAGAGGCTATCAAGCAACCGAAAAGTTACCGAACAGGCGCCCGCGAATCACCCGGCTCCCCCGCCATCGCGAGGCGTAGACTGGCCTCAGACAACCGCGCGATTCACGGAGGCAGCCATGAGCAAGCCCATCGATCCCGCCGGCTCCCCGCTGCAGCTGAGCGAGAGCCGATCGCGTGAGCGGCTGAACCGGAGAAGCACGCGATCACGCATCGACTCGCTCGCGCCGAGCTGCGAGCCCGACCCCTCCGCGCGACCGTGAGCGCGCGACCGGCGCTCGAGGCGCTGCAGCGGCGGCGCTCCCACTCGAAGCACACCGATGAAGCACCCTCCCACGCCGAACTGGAGCAGCTGGTGGCGGCTATGGCGAGTGTCTCGGACCACTCCAGGCTGCGCCCCTGGCGCATCATCGAGCTGCGGGGCGGCGCCCGCGCGAAACTGGGCAGGGGACTCGCCAAGGCCTCCGGCGGCGACCGGGACAAGTACGTCGCCAAGGCCATGCGCAGCCCGCTCATCCTCGTCGTGGTGGTGAGCCCGCGCAAGAGCGGCAAGGTGCCCGTCTGGGAGCAGGAGGCGGTGGCGAGCGGGGTCGCGCACCTCCTGGGGCTGCTGCTGCACGAGGCCGGCTGGGGATCCATCTGGAAGACGGGATCGCACACCCGCAGCAAGGAACTGCGCAAGGCCCTCGGCGTGCAGAAGCCCGAGTACCTGCTCGGCTGGCTCTACGTGGGAGGGATCCCGGATCGGGACCGCAAGGCCAAGCCGCGCAAACCGCTCGATCTGAGCCGCCACCTCACCGTGCTCTGAGGCGCAGCGCGGACGCGTCCCGTCGCAGCACCCGCCGATGCGGATCCCGCACCCCCGCTCGCTGCGCTCAGGACGACCGGGACGCGCTCTCGCCGTCGCCCCGGCGACGGCCGGGCAGCGCCGCGACCGCCACCGCGAGCAGCGCGACGGCGGCTCCGGCGATCATGCCCTGCGTGAGGCCGTCGGTGAGGGGCACACCGGCTTCGAAGGCCACCGCGGCGATCAGCTGCCCCGCGACGTTCGACATGCTCAGCAGCAGCACCCCCGCCGTGCGCACGAGCGCTGCGGCCATCGCGATGAACACCGTCCCCACGACGCCGCCGATGTAGAAGTACGGGGCGCTCGGCCAGTCGCTCGGCCAGCCCGAGACCGCCACCGAGATCGCGGCCATGATCCCGAGCAGCGTCGTGCCCACCACGAAGTTCACGAACGTGGAGGTGAGCGCGCTCCGCGACGCCGAGCGCACCAGGCCGTTCACCATCGACTGCGCCGCGACGCCGACCCCGATCACCATGGGGAACACCACCAGCCACACGAACGGCCCCGGATCCACGCCCACCGCGATGGCGACGGCCGCGATCGCGAGCACGGTCCCGACGATGCGCGCGAGCGTGGGATCGATCCTGCCGCCCGGCCCCAGCCCCAGCCGGTCGAAGACCAGCCCGCCCAGCACCTGTCCCGCCACGATACCGACGGTGAACATCGCCACCCCGGTCAGCGGCGCGACGAGACCCTGCCCCAGCACGAACAGCGCGCCGCCCGCGCCGCCGAGGACGGCCCACGGCGGCAGGTGTCCCGAGCGCAACTCGGTGCGGAGCCGACCCAGGCCTGCGCGTCCGCGGCGCGACAGCAGCATCGCGAGGCACATCACCGCGAGGCCGGAGCCGAACGAGACCGCCGCGGTGACGTAGCCGTTGCCGAGCTGCTGGCTGAGACCGCCGTTGACGCGGGTCTGCAGGGCGACCAGCACACCCGCGAGGCCGGAGCCGACGAGTGCGAGCGGAACCCTCAATCTCACGTGCACTCCCCAACCCTACCGGTGCCGGGTTCCGGCTCCGTCGCTGCACGGCCCGGCGCAACCGGCGCTTCGCAGGCCGGCAGGCGGCGCGACGAGCGAAGCGAGTGGAGCCGCCTGTCGGACTTGCTTGGCCCGCTCAGGGCAACGCGC